>JAQVVW010000284.1 GCA_028698765.1 Methanoculleus sp.
CTTGGTGCCGTTGCCCTCGGCATCAGCGTGGACTCCGTCCCCTGCAAACGGGCGTGGGCGGGGAGCCTCGGTATCAGGGATACACGGCTCCTTGCGGATTTCTGGCCGCACGGTGAGGTGGCGCAGATCTACGGTGTCTTCGACGGCACAAAAGGCTACTCCCGGCGGGCGAACATCGTCGTCGACGAGACAGGAAGCGTCATATTCGTCAAGGAATATCAGGCGACGACGGTGCCCGACATGCAGGATGTTCTCGACGCTCTCCAGGCGCACGAGAAGAGCAGGCGGGTAGAGGGGATGCCGTTGGCGTAGCCCCGCGTCTCTTCATCCCAAAACCCAGAAGAAGTTCCCGGCAAGCGTGACCAGCAGGATCGCCGGAACGCCGTAGCGAATGAGGGCCATATAGGCTCTCTGCTGCAACCCGCATCCGTCGATCTCCGTGCAGATCCGGGTACGGCTCAGGAACCACCCTCCGACGATGCTCACGATCAGCCCGGCGACGATGAGGCCGATCGTCCCGAACGCGTAGTCGGCGAGGTCGAGGAAGGGCATTCCGAAGACCTCGAGGTTCAGGGCGGTGTAACTGAGAGCGGGCGGGAGCCCGAGGAGCATGATCGCGGCGAAGACGAGGAGCGTGGCGCGCTTCCGGGGGTAGCCGTAGGAGTCCATCAGCGTCGCCACCGGGACTTCGAGCATGGAGACCGCCGAGGTGAGCGCCGCAGCAAAGAGCATCAGGAAGAAGAGCGCTCCGAGCAGCATGCCGTACTGGATCTCCATAAAGGCCGCAGGAAGGGTGATGAACGCGAGGTTCACCCCGGCCGCGGGGTCAAGGCCCGCGGTGAAGACGAGGGGAAAGATCACGAGCCCGGCAAGGACTGCAACCAGAATATCAGCGACGGCGATGATGGTGGCGTTCCGGAAGAGGGGCGCTTTCCCGAGGTAACTCCCGAAGGCGATCATGATGCCCATACCCACGGAGAGCGAGAAGAAGGCCTGCCCGAAGGCCGCGATCCAGACGCCGGGGTCGGCCAGCCTCGATAAGTCTGGGGAGAGGTAGAACTCGATCCCCTCGGCCGCTCCGGGTTCCGTGAGCGAGAAGGCTACGAGGAAGAGGAGGATCGCGAAGAGGGCCGGGATGAGGTACCGGGAGAGTCTCTCGATCCCCTCCCTGACCCCGGAACGCACCGTCACGTAGACCGCGAGCCCCGAGAGGAGAAAGAAGACGAGCGGGAGGTAGGAGCCGGTGAACGCACCGAACTCCACCGGCCGGCCGAGGGCGAAGAAGAAGGCGTACGCGAGCACCCAGCCCGTGATCACGATGTAGTAGCCGAGGATCAGGCTGACGACGGCGACGATGAAGAGGCCTGCCACGGTGAACCGCTGCCGTATCGAGCGGAAGGCAGAGACGACCGAACTCCCTGTCGAACGGCCGATGGCAAGTTCCAGCACCATCAGGGGGAGGCCGAAGAGGAAGACCGCGATCAGGTACGGGACAAGGAACGCGCCGCCCCCGTTCTCGCCCACGATGTAGGGGAACCGCCATATGTTCCCTATACCCACAGCCGAGCCGATGCTGGCGAGGATGAAACCCAGGGTTGACGACCACTGTTCCCGTTCCATATCACTCACCGTTTGGAGACGGTTTCTTCAAGGGTAAGAAGGCGTTCCGCCTTTATATGCATCTGCGCCGGCATCGCGACCACTGCACTTTTGTAGCGGGTGCCCCCATACGAATGTGGTCGAAAGTCGCATGAGCATCAGTTCCCGGAGAGATCCCGGCAGGGAGGAGAGAGCGTGAACGGCAGGTACCCGTTCCTCGTCTCGATCCCCCACGGCGGCACCGTCGTTCCGCCCGAACTCCGCGGTCTCATCAACCTCACGCGAAAGGAGATCATCTTCAATAGCGATCCCCATACCCGCTGCATCTACGGGTTCGACGATAGGGTGGAGGCGCTGGTCGACTTCGATGTCTCAAGAGTCTTCGTCGATACCAACCGGGCGTCCTACGACTACCCGCCGCGGGCCCAGGACGGCGTGGTCAAGGTCATCACGCAGGACGGAACCCCGGTTTTCAAGAACGGACAGACGCCCGGCAGGGAACTGATAGGAACTCTCCTGCAGAACTACTACCATCCCTTCCACGAACAACTGGCCCGGGCGCTCGATACCCGGCCGATCGGGGTCGCCTTCGACTGCCACAGCATGCTGCCGAGATCGCCGCCGGTCAGGATGGACGCCGGACGCCCCCGCCCGCTCTTCTGCCTGAGCAACCGGGGCGACCGGAACGGGAGACCGAAGAGGCCGGGCGGTCTTGTGACCTGCCCTCCAGAGTGGCTCCAGGCGCTTGCCCGGTCGTTTCAGGCGGAGTTCGAGAGGGAGGGGCAGGTTGCGATGAACGACCCCTTCCGGGGCGGGTTCATCTCGGTGGCGCACTACCGGCGGCGGCGGATCCCCTGGGTTCAGGTCGAGATCAACCGCGGCTTCTACGAGACCGAAGACCGCGAGGCCGACGAGGCACACCTCGCCGAACTCCGGGAGAGGATCTTCTCAGCCCTCACCGGGTTCTGGGACGAGGTCTCGGGGTAAGAAACTGCCGAATCAGACCGATTTTCCGGCCGAAGATACTATGCCGGCAGAGTACCCATATATATTGATGGATCGCCTGCACCTGATACTCCAGCGCTACTTCGGGCATTCTGCGTTCAACCCTTACCAGGAGGAGATCATCCGCGATCTCCTCGGCGGGCGCGACGTCCTCGCGGTGCTCGCGACCGGAGGCGGCAAATCGCTCTGTTACCAGGTTCCGGCACTCATCGGCGAGTGTGTCACGCTGGTGATATCGCCGCTCATCGCGCTGATGAAAGACCAGGTCGACGACCTGCAGGCACGCGGGATCGGCGCGGAGGCGCTGAACTCCTCCTGCTCCTACGCCGCGACACGGCGAATCCTCTCGGAACTCAACGAGGGCCTGATCCAGATCCTCTATGTCTCGCCGGAGAAGGCGGTCGGCGACGACTTCCTCGACCTGATGGCGTCCCTTCCGGTCACGCTGATCGCGGTCGACGAGGCGCACTG
>JAQVVW010000015.1 GCA_028698765.1 Methanoculleus sp.
TCCTCTTCTGGACGGGGTGGTTCAACCTGCTGGTCGGGATGTTCAACGCCATACCGATCGTCCCGCTCGACGGCGGCTACATGATGAAGGAAGGCGTGGAACGGTTCTTCGAGCGGCGGGGCTGGTCTCAATACGCGCAGCGGGTCGTCGCCTCGATCAGCGGGTTCGTGACGGTGATGCTGATCCTCCTCATCACGATGCCGATGATCGTCGCGGCGCTACGGTTCGTGATGACGATGGGGTAAGATCCGTCTCTTACTTCCTGCCGGGGGTCGAGAACCCCTTCACCCTCCGGGTTCCAGCCGCGCGCGGTCGGGGCCGGGGTTATGCTATCTCGTAGAAGTTGTTCAGATGTGAACACAGGGACCGCAGGAACCGGGACCCCGATAAGACCTCGTCCGGCTCGGAGTAGTTCCGGGGCTTCGCCTTATCCTCTTCCTTCGCAAGCAGGTAGCAGACCTCGGAATAGACTCTTTCCCGCACCAGTCTAAGACAGGTCTGGTGATAGCGTTCGATGTAGGAAGCGCCCTTAAACTCCGGGAATACCTCAAAGTGCGGCTCATTATTCCTCACGCTCGTTCGCGATCTCTCACAGTCTTCCAGCAGGAGCATATACCCAAGCCAGGGCGACGGGGACGTTTTGAAGGCTCCCTCCCGGTAGGCAGTCCAGAGATCGTACGCGCTCCCTAAAACCTCCTCGGTCCGGTTGTTAATGTTGTTCCCGAACGAAGGCCCCTTCTGGGATTTCAGTTCAAGGACGGCAACAAGCTCCCTCTTCCCGTCGGGATAGTGTTTGATGACGATAAGGTCCCACTGCTTTTCAGCACGGAAGTATCCAGGAAGGTCAAGTGATCTCTTCTGTGTGCAGATGTCGCCCTCGGGGACTCCGATATCCACGAGCAGACTTCGGATCAGCGAGAAAAATCCATCCATATGCTTTCCGCCCGTCGCCTCCGAACGAAAGCCCTGATCTCTTACACCACGATCATTCTGATCTTTCGCCTGAGATGCCCTCTTATCCCAGAAATATCGCACCGCGCTGGAAAAATAGTCCTCCCGGGAAATCTCCCGGAGAATCCTCTCGCTTACCATGAACCTACCTCCATCAGAACAATCGGGACTGTTTTGCCTGATGAGTAAACCGTTCAACCTCCATGACAAAGTATTTTTCTTCTATCTCGACGCTGATGCTGTTTCGGCCCCACCGCGCTGCGGCGAGGGCAGTCGTTCCCGTACCGCCGAAGGGATCGAGGACTGTATCGCCCACGAACGAGAACATCCGCACAAGCCTCTCGGCCAGTTCCAGGGGGTAGGGTGCAGGGTGCTCTTTTGTCGATGCCCCTTTGAGATCCCATATCTGGCGGAACCATGCCTTCTGGTTCTCCTCGGATATGACCGAGAGCAGCCGTGCCTCGAGCGTAGGTTTCCGGTAACCGCCGGGTTTCCTCTGGAAGAGGATATACTCGATATCGTTCTTGACGATCCCGTTGGGTTCATAGGGCTTGCCCAGGAACGATCCCGGCGAATCTGCCTCAAAACAGGCATTGGCGATCTTGTACCAGATGACCGGCGCCAGGTTGTCAAACCCAATCTTCCGGCAGTGCTCCTGGATGCTCGCATGGAGAGGCATGACGACATGGCGCCCGGCTTCCCGCCGGGGCAGGCAGACATCGCCGACAACAATGACCAGACGGCCCCCGGGAACGAGAACCCGGTAGATATGTCTCCAGACCCTGTCAAGTTCCTCTAAAAAGGCCTCGTAGTCCTCAATCTGTCCGAGCTGCTCGTCCTTCTCGGGATATTTCTTGAGCGTCCAGTAGGGAGGCGACGTCACGACCAGATGGACGCTTTCGTCGGGAAGAAATGCAAGATCGCGGCTATCCGCATTTACGAAACGGTGGTCTGTCGGCAGGTTCCCGGAGATGGCCTCGATCTCTTTTATCAGCGAAAGATCCTTTGCTATCTTCGGGATGGCCCGCTGCCCATCTGTCCTGGCTACTTCAAAGACCTCGGCCGGCACGTAGTTCTCCAGCGGCTGGTCCTGCCCGGGCTTATTGATAAAAAACAGCCTCTCGGCAACAACGGGGAGCGTTCCCGGCGGATGAAAAGGTCTTGAACTCATGGCCACTCTTTCTATGATTAATATCCCTTATTACATAACCGCACCGGAGTTCCTCCCCGGCAGTGCGGCGGGCGCGATCCTGAACCACACCACTCCCGCACATGAGCGGCTCCCGTCACCACGGGGGCAACTTCATATCTGCACTCTCATGTTTTCCGTTTCGACCATTAAAGTGCGCCGTGCGGGGGGTGAAACTGAACCGGCGCGATGCTAAAGAAAAGAACCGGGGCAGTGCCCCGGCACTCAGGCGCCGACCCACTCGAGTTCCGGAGTGGCGCCCGCCGACGTGACGCCGTACTGGACGACCGGCAGCCACCGGTAGGCGGCGCCGTCGGCACTCACCGTCCAGAATGTGTAGTGCGCACTCGAGAGGTCGCCGGCACTGTTCAGGTGCGCCGGCCCGAAGAGGGGGCCGCCGGACTCCTCTGCGGTTCTCCCGACTGCGGTCTTCAGCACGGCGACATCCGCGGTATCGGTCTCTGTCCGGGCCATGGCGACGATCCAGAGCGCATCATAGGTCGCGAGGCCGTAACCGTCGGGGTGCCGACCGAGGATCTCCCGCATCTTCTGGATGGTGGCCGTGTTCGACGCGACACTCTCCTGGTTCCAGAGCGCCGGGCAGGTGAACTTCGTCTCTGCCGCGAACCGGGCGGCATTCCCCGTCGCGAGCGAGTCGAGGAGGACGCTGCCGTCGCACCCGTACCACCGGACCTTCGGCAGGTTCTCTGTCGCTACAGCTGCCTCCATGATCCTGTCCGCCTCGTCGAGGCTGACCAGGTAGACGGCGACCTTCTCGTTGCCGTGCGCCGCGATCGCCTGAGCCACCCGGGCATCGAGATCCGCCGTCATCGCGCCGTACTCCTGACCCGGGGTGTACCGGACGCCGTCGAGGACCTTCCCGCCGCCTCTCACAAACGCCGCAGCCGTCAGTTTCTCCAGTTCGTCGCCCCAGACGTCACCGCGCCAGACCGGTACGATCGCCGTCACCCCCTGCTTTCTCAGGTAGTATGCCATGACGTCGGCCTGGTAGGTATCCGGCGGCACGAACCGGTAGACGTTGTCGCCCGCAATCGCAAGCGACGGCGCCGTGCTCATGGTGCTGACGACCAGGATCCCGTGCTCGTCGGCATACGCCCGGACAGCCTCAAGCTCGGCGCTGGTGCCGGGTCCGATGACGATCCGGACGCCCTGCTCGTCAAGCGCCCGGAGTTTCGCGAGCGCGACGGCGGGATCGGCCTTTGTGTCCTCGATGATGATTCCGACACGCCGGTCCGACTCGATCGAGGCAAAGTGGTCGTTGATATCCGCGGCCGCCACCTCGAGGGCGACCCGGCTTGCCTTCCCGCCCCCGGCGTAATCGCCGGAGAGCGGCAGAAGAGCGCCGACGACGAGACCCGGATCCGCCTCCGGCCCTGCAGGGGCCGTCTCCGACCCCATACACCCGCAGGCGAAGACTGCCGCTGCAAGGAGGAGAAGCACGAATGCTGCTGAAGCGTTTCTCATAGGATTTACTCTATGAGATGAGGAATAACCATTTCGTTTTGGCCTGCAGCCGCACGCCGAATTAGACCGAAAAACAGCCTGAGAGGGAAGATTTTACCTCCCGGAGCATCGAGGACGCCTCACGCCGGGCGCGCCTTCGGCCGGCACGGACGATACCGGGATATGCGTGTCGAAAAAGGGGGGGAAGGCGGGCCTACCGCTCCTCTCCCTCCCCCATCAAGTCCCGCGGTCTCTTCTGTATCTCCGCGTCGATATTGGTATCGATGCTCCTTGCCGCCTCTTCCGCGGCCCTGAGCGCCTCCGGGCCCGGGATCTCCCCGAGGATATCCTCTGAGGGGAGTTCCGTGCCTTCCGGGATATCTGCGGACTCGGCGGTGGCGCCGAGATATTCGGCGGCCTGCTTGACGACGCTCGAGAGCTCGAACGGGAAGATGATCTTCGTCGCCTGACCGTCGGCCATCTTCTTCAAGGCATCGAGCGAGAGGACCGTGATCGCCCGCTTATCAAGCGGCCGGGTGCCGACCGAGAGTATGCGCAACCCCTGCGCCTCACCCTGTGCCTGAAGAATCCTTGATAACCGTTCACCCTCGGCCCGCAGGATCTTGCTCTGCCGCTCGCCCTCGGCCTCCAGGATGATGCTCTGCCGGTGTCCCTCCGCCTTGAGGATCGCGGCACGCTTATCGCCGTCCGCCCGGAGGATCGCGGCACGCCGCTCCCGCTCGGCCGCGGTCTGTTCGGTCATCGCCTGTTTGACCGCAGTGGCCGGATCGACCTCCTTGATCTCCACCCGCTCGACCTTCACGCCCCAGGCGTCGGTCTCCCGGTCCAGGATATCCCGGAGGCGGGTGTTGATGACGTCCCGGTTGTAGAGGACCTCGTCGAGCTCCATGTCGCCGATGATCCCCCGGAGACTCGTCTGCGCCAGCGCCACCGTCGCCGCCCGATAGTTCATCACTTCGAAGTAGGCCTTCTCGGGATCGATCACCCGGACGTAGACGATCGCGTCGACGTTCGTCGGGGAGTTGTCCTTCGTGATAACCTCCTGCCGCGGGACGTCCATCACCTCGGTCCGGAGGTCGAGTTTCTTGACCACCGTGACCAGCGGGACCACCCACCTGAAACCGGGGTTCATCCTCCCGACGTACCGGCCCAGACGGATCTGGAGCCCCTGTTCGTACGGCTGGACGATCACCACGCCACGGGCGAATATGATGACGATGACGATGATGAGAAAGACCGTGATAAGCCCGGTCCATGGAAACTCTCCGGTTGAAAGCATCTTATGTAACCTCCTTCACGACGACGTGCACCCCTTCGGAGCGAACGACGATAATTTTTCTCCCGACCGGGATCTCTCCCGACTCGGAACGGGCGCTCCACTCCATGCTCCCGAGCCGTACCTTCCCCATGAGTGTCTCCGGATCAACCGGCGCGACCACCGTCCCTTCGAGACCGACGAGCGAGTCCCGGGAGAGCGTCTTCGGCGGTTCATGCCCGGGCGTGAGGCGGCTGTAGAGCCATACGGTGACCGAGGCCGCCACGATCGCCGCGAGAACCCCGATGACGAGGCCCCAGGGGGACGTGAGGATATCGACGCCGAGGAGGAGGAGGACTCCGAGGATGATCAGGACTGTCGCAGGGACAGCGATGAAGAACCCGGGCTGGTAGACCTCCACCAGGAGCAGCACCGCCCCGAGCACGATCAGAATCCAGCCGAGAGCGATCCCCTCTGCAAGCATAAGGAGGAATGGGGGCGGGCGGGATAAAAGAGTATGGAAAATCTCCTCTTCAGATACCGCCCGCCAGATTCAGGCGGGCAAAGAGCATCGGGGCACCGAACGAGACCCAGGCACCGGCGACGGCAGCCTGGAGATACAGGAGGATGTAAACAATCCAGGCGGGGTCCGGCGGGATGAGGAGGCCGAACCCGAACCAGACCACCCCCGTCACGACGATCCCGATGGCGTAGCGGAAGAGACGGCGAGATCCCTTTCTGACGGCGCACATGCTCCCGCGGTGATGCTCCGCGGCGGCGCCGGCGGCAAACCCGAAGAAGAGCCCTGACGCAGTCACGGCGTCCTGGAGGGAGAGTGGGTGGATCGGTTCGCCGGAGCGCTCGAGCGCCCCCGCCGCCCATGACGCAGGGGCCTGCCAGTCCCCGAGAGAGGCGAGGACGGCAAAGGAGAGCAGCGCCAGGATGAGGGAGCCTGCAAACGCGAGGAGCACCTGCCGGGAGAGCGGGAGGGCGGCAACCCTGCGGCCCACCGGTTCCTCAAGTGCGAGAAACCCGATGAGGACGATGATCCCGACCGCCCAGCCCGCGATGACGTCCACCGGGAAGTGGACCCCGAGCACGACCCGGGATGCGCCGATGAGAAAGACCAGAGCGACCGCAAAGGCAGAGAAACACCAGCGCCGGGCATCGATGGCAATCAGCCCCCAGAACGTCGCCGCACTCTGGGCGTGCGCCGACGGCAACCCGAACGACGGATGACTCCCGAGCGCCCGGACCTCCGGGCTGACCCAGTAGGGACGGGGGAGGTGGAACGCAACTTTGAGGGCCTCGTTGAGCCCGCCCGAGATCCCCAGGAGGAGCCCGAGACGGAGACCGAGGCGCGGGTCCCAGCACCAGTAGAGGATCGCGACGACGAGCAGGTAGAACACAGGCCGCCCGATGAACGAAAAGAACTGCATCGGGACCGCGAGCCACGCCGCCTGATCCTGGAGCGCCTGGATGAGCACAATCTGGAAGTCGGTCATATCACCCCGGAGAGGTCAAGGTTCGCAATGAGCTGGGGCATCGCCGCCGCGATCCCGTTGATGATGAACTGGATGGCTATCGCGAGCACGATGATCGCCATCAGTTTCGGGACGACCCGGAGCCCCCCTTCCCCGATGAGAGAGAAGATCCAGGGTCCGTAGATCATTCCGACGTAGGAGAGGGCGAGGGCTACGATGATCCCGAGGAAGACAGCGAGGAGACCGTAGAGACCTTCCGGTCCCGAAGCGAGCAGGATCACCGTCGTGATCGTCCCCGGACCGCACGAGAGCGGGAAGGCCAGCGGGACGACGGCGATGTTCTCCAGGTTCGCGGCCGAGTAGGTCTCGCCCTTCGTGCCGAGCATCCCGGTCGCCACGCTGACGAGCAGGATACCGCCGGCGATCTGGAACGCCGGGACGGTGATGTTGAAGATCGTGAAGATCAACTGCCCGGTGAGGGCGAAGAAGGCGAGCACGATGAAGGCGATCTTCATGGAAGAATTGATGATATGCCGGCATTCACACCCCTCCATCCCCTTGGTGAGCGCCGTGTAGACGGCAACCGTAGAGGCCGGATTCATGACGGCGACGATCGACGCGATCGCGATCAGGCTGAAACTCAGAAACTCGGCAAGTTGAGCGATCAGGTCCATTCCTGTCCACCACGTCTGAGGATCATGTAAGGGAGTATGGGCCCGGGTAACATAGGTAGCTTACGGTTTTCCGGTTGCAGAGACGACATTAGGTTTTCCTGCCGCAGCCGCTTCGGGAACGTGGACGGCAGGGAATGCATCAAGGAGCGCCCGTGTCAGTTCCGCCCCGAGCGACGGCTGGACGGACTCGAGCCAGAGGAAGAATCCAGCCATATGGGGCGTCCGCCGGCTCTCGAACTTGAACCCGCCGGTCCTGTTCGGCACCATCTTGAGGTACTCCTTCTTGTTCCGGGTCCGCAGATAGATGATCGGCCGGTACTCCGGGATGTTCACGGCGAGGATGACCTTCGAGAACTGTTTCTGGATCGTGTCCGGGTCGTAGGTCTTCCCCTTGATGCGGATAGGGTATCGGGCATCGAGCATCCGGATAGCGGAGGGGTAGAGTCCCCCGAAGAGGACTTTCTTCACGATCGGCGGGATCTCGTCCGGGGTGCCGAGTTCCCCGACGCCTTGCTTCGAGGTGACGGCGGCGATGATGCTCTGCATCCGTTCGTCGTGCAGTTTCTTGTAGTCGAACGGCCGGCGGGGCGGGATATCGGCGATCGAGATCAATTTCGGGTGCCGGATCTGCCGGTGCGGGCTTTGTTTGAGATCCCGGGGTCGGATCAGGGCTTTCAACTCCTCGCAGGTGGGGGTGGTGAGGAGAGCGTTGTCGGGCTCCTTGAGGAGGCGGCGGACGACGGCCGTTCGGGATATGTCGACCGAGGAGATGAGAAGGAACGGCACGGTCGGTTGACCGTAGAGGTAACCGAAGAGCTGTTTCTTGTAGTGGATCTCCGCCTCGAACTCTTTTAGGTCGGCAGGAGAGGTGATGATCTCGCCGAACGTCAGCGCCCCGGTATGGTCAACGAGCACCATATCGACTTCGGCGAGATCCTGGCCGTTGCCACGGACCTTGACATCCCCTATGTTCGAGTAAAAGAGCCCGTTCTGACCGAGCTGCGCACGCTTGACCTTCGACGGTCCGTCGGCCCCCCGGGCCACGACGGAGAGGATGAGGTCGGTCTGAAGCGAGAGGTCGAGGATCATCTCGTAGACGATCGCCTCAAACCACCGCCCTTCGGCGGTTCGCATCTCGGGAAGATCCTCGGAGAAGAGTTTTTTTCGATCCGCGGGGCGCAGGTGGCGCAGCGCTCTCATGATGATCGCCCGCGTCGGCTTGAGCGAGCTGAAGTTTTTGTCGAGCCACGTAATCATCTGTAACATTCGTTCCACACAACTTGGGTATTGCTATCGTATTGGGGACCTGATGGGGGCCAGAGCACTTCCTGACAGGGAAGTCTATCATCCTACAAGTGCTCATAGAGTTTCCGGTCTCCATGGCTATGAAATTACGCATGCATCATCACCGCGACCACCCTCGCGGTGGACCCCGTGCAGAGAGGGGCAGCGTTCGAGTTTGCAAGACAGAAAAAAAGGGTAGAGTGCTGGCGCCGTGCAGCGCCCCGGATCAGACTGCCTTGATCGCCTCTTCGAGCGGCATTGCCGGCACGACGTGGGCGACCCCGTAGGAGCTGAACGGCGCGGTGATCTTTAAGATGGAGCGCTCGTCCGGTGCCTCGAAGATGGCAACCGACATGTGCTTTCCGATGAGGAGGTAGCGCTGGAGGACATTCACATCCGAGGGGAACTTGAAGTGCTTCCAGAGTTCCAGGACTTGATGGACGTGCTCCGGTTCGAACTGGTACCACAGTACAAACAACATCGTCTTCACCAGCTCCCCCATATCACCCAGGTATAAAAACCCTGCACCTGGGGGGGCGGCCTCCCACCCCGGGGGAGTCCGTCACTCGTAGCGGAGCGCCTCGATGGGGTTCAACTGCGCCGCCTTCCACGAGGGGTAGAACCCGGCGAGGACACTTGTGCCGATGCCGAAGGCCATCGCAAAGGCGACATAACCGATCACCACGGAGATGGGGATGCCCACGTCGCCCGAGACGGCGAAGTCGGCGAAGAGATCCGCTACGGAGGCGGAGGCATAGAAGGCGACCGCCGTGCTCGCGATGCCGCCGATGATGCTTCCTGTGACCCCGAGGATCAGGCTCTCGTAGAGGAACATCCGGAGGATCTCCCCGCGCAGCGCCCCGATACTCCGCATCAGCCCGATCTCCGCCGTCCGCTCCGTGACCGATATGACCATGACGTTCAAGATGCTCACGCTTGCGACGAGGAGCGATACCCCGCCGATACCGAGGAGGAAGACGTTCATGGCGTCGATCGTCTCGTAGTAGATCTCCAGAATCTCGCGTGAGTCCAGGATGTCCACGACCTCTTTCCTGCGGTTGATCTGCTGGTCGATGGCGGCTTTAACATCCTCGATTGCGGAGAGGTCGCTGACCTTCACGACGACCCGGCTGTAGTCCTGATCCCCGTGCCGCTCCGTGTACCAGTCCTCCGTGACGATGATGGCATAATCGGGATTGATGTCGATGCCCATCCCCCGCTCCGCCGCGACCCCCATGACGCGGACGCTCTCGTCCCCGACCTCGATGCGGCTCCCGGGGTGGAGGTCGAATTCATCGGCAAGGAGAGAGCCCACCATCACCCCCGAAGACCTCCCCTGCGGGTAGAGTCCCGCCTCCCGCTCGAGCAGGAAGGGTATATCGGCTGCAGGCATGGCATATATCGTCGCGTAGCCGCTCGTATCCCGCACCCGCAGCCGATCCGATGCGACGATCATGGGGACGACGCGGTGCTGTCCGGCCGCCTTCTCAATCAGCTCCACGTTCCTCTCGGAGAGGCGTGCGGTAAGGGTGTTCCGGGGATCGAACGGGTCGCCGCTCGATGCCGCGAGGTGGGGGGTGACGAGAACGGTGTCGCTCACGTCCGAGACCATGCCCCCGACAAGCGTCGAGAGGCTGCTGCCCATGATGCCGAGGGAAGCGATGGCGACGACACCGATGACGATGCCGACCGTTGCGAGGAACGACCGGACTCTGTGCCGCCTGAGGTTCCTGACCGCGAGTTCGATGAAGATCATGCCCCGCCGTCCCTCTTCATCTCTGCCTCATCGCATCGACCGGGGCGAGGTGCGAGGCAATCCACGCCGGGTAGAATCCAGCGGCGATACTCGTCCCTATACCGAACGCCATCCCAAAGACGATGAACCCGACCGCGCTCTGGTCGAAGACCGTGAAGTTCTCGCCGAAGGTCGTCCCGGCCGTGGCGACCTCGATCGCGGCGACGCTGATCAGGTAGCCGAAGGCGGTGCTCAAGATGCCGCCGACGACGCTGCCGATGACCCCGAGGATCACCGCCTCGTAGAGGAACATCCGGAGGATCTCCCGGCGCAGCGCCCCGATGCTCCTCATGACGCCGATCTCTTTGATGCGTTCGGTCACCGAGATGTACATGACGTTTAAGATGTTGACGGCGGCGACGACGAGGGCAATCCCGCCGATGCCGAGGAGAAACAGCGTGATCTGATCGTAGATCTCCTCGTACTGCCCGAGCATCTCGCGCGAGTCGGATACGTCGACCACCTCATCGCGCCGGTTGATCCGGCTCTCGATGGCATCCTTCACGGCGTCGATCTGCTCCACATCGCCGACCCGGACGATGACCATCGGGTAGGAATCCTTCGCCCCGAAGTGGCTCTCGTACCAGCCTTCGGAGACGACGATCGCGTAATCAGGGTTGATATCGAACCCCATCCCCCGCTCCGCGAGCACGCCCGCCACCCGGACGTCCTCGCCCCCGATCGCGATCCTCGAACCCGGGGCTATACCGTACTCCCGGGCGAGGTGGATGCCGACGAGCGCGCCGGCCTGGTTCTGCCGGAGATACTGTCCCTCCGCGAGATTGAGCAGGACGGGGATATCACCCGGTTCGAGCCCGATGATCCGGGCATACCCGCTCTCGCCGCGGCCGAACTCGACCTCGTCCGCCCCCTGGAGCACCGGGATCGTCCGGTGCGGGTTCGCCGCCCGCCGGATCTCCTCGACCTCGCGGGCGGGGATGGCGGCGTCCACCACCGTCCGCGGGTCCCCGGCGAAGGTCCCGCCGATCGCGGTGTGCGGCGTGACCACGACGGTGTCCCCGACGTCGGTGATGATGTTCGCGGCGAGGAGGTTGATGCTGTTGCCCATGACGCCGAGGGAGGCGATGGCGACGACGCCGATGACGATCCCGATGATCGAGAGGCCTGAGCGCACCCAGTGCCGCCGCAGGTTCCTCGCCGCAAATGAGAAGAACACTACGCCAGCCTCCCGTCCACGATCCGGATCGTGCGGCGGGCGTACGCGGCGACCCCTGGATCATGAGTCACCATGATGACGGTCTTGCCCTCCCGGTTCTCTTCCGCGAGGATCTCCATGATCGCCGTGCCGGTCTTCGTGTCCAGGTTCCCGGTCGGCTCGTCGCAGAGGAGAAGGTCGGGGTCGTTCACGAGCGCCCGGGCGATCGCGACCCGCTGCTGCTCGCCGCCCGAGAGCTCGGCCGGCCTGTGGGTAAAGAGGGCGTCGTTGAGGTGCACCGCCCGCATGACCTCGATCGCCCGGCGCCGGCTCTCCTCCCGGCCGGTGGTGAGAATGATCGGA
This sequence comes from Methanoculleus sp., assembly GCA_028698765.1. Next base: position 11,637 of record JAQVVW010000015.1, read on the forward strand.
AACTCGACGTTCTCGACCGCCGAGAGGAGGGGGATCAGGTTGAACTGCTGGAAGACGAACCCGATGCGGTCGCGCCGGAGCCGGGTGAGGTCGTCGTCGCTCATCTGAGAGATCTCCTTCCCGGAGAGGTAGATCTCGCCAGTGGTCGGGACGTCGAGGCAGCCCATCAGGTTCAAGAGCGTCGATTTCCCGGAGCCCGAAGGCCCCATCACGGCGATGAACTCGCCCGGATCGACGGTGAGGGTGACGCGGTCGAGCGCCACGACGTCGCCTGCAGGAAGGGGATAGATCTTGCTGACCTCCTCGAACCGGAGGATCGGCTCGTCGCTCACCGCCGCCTCCGGACGTACCAGAGGGCCGCCAGGCCGGCGGCAACGACGATCAGCGCCACGACGGCAACGGCCGGAGCGGGCAGCCCGGCACCGGCGGCCTCCTCTGCGGTGCGATTTTCGAGCGAGATCGGCCGCTCGACGGAGTAGGGGTTGCCGTCGTCGTCCCGGTACTCGATGACGAGCGGGGTCTCCTCCACGCCGGCACCGGCGCGGAACGTCACCTCGAACGCCGAGATGTCGTCGGGATCAAGCGTCCCGACGACATAGACCCGGAAGGGGTCGGTGGGCGTCGCGGGGGCGCCCGCGGAGATGACGACCGATCGGGCGGGCTCGAGCCCCGCGTTCATGACGTCGCCCGTCGCGCGGT
>JAQVVW010000285.1 GCA_028698765.1 Methanoculleus sp.
CCCGCGAGAAGATGCCGTTCTGCCGGATCGCCGTGACCGTGCCCCGGAAGGTGTTCGCGGCGCTCGACTCGAACGGTTGGCGGGAGAGGATCACCTCCTCCGGCCGGATGCCGACGCAGACGTCGCCTTCTATCGCGGTGACCGTCCGGACGACGATCTCCCCGAGGTCGATCGCCGCTTCTCCGTTCCGGACGCGGGATACCCCGCAGTAGACGTTCTCCATGCCGGTGAAGGCGGCAACGAACTCGGTGGCGGGTCTCCGGAAGATCTCGTCGGGCGTGCCTGTCTGGACGATCCTTCCATCCTGCATCACTGCGACCCGGTCGGCGAGGGCGAATACGTCCTCGAAGTGGTGGGTGATGTGGACGACCGTCGTCCCGGTCGCCCGGTGAACGGCTTTCAGTTCCTCCCGGAACCGATCCCGTGTGACGGCGTCGAGCGCCGAGAGCGGTTCGTCGAGGAGCAGGACACGGGGCCGGAGGATGAGCGCCCGGGCGATCGCCGCCCGCTGCTGCTCGCCGCCGGAGAGCGTCCCCGGCGTGCGTTCAAGAAGGTGGCCGATCCCGAGGAGGCCTGCGTTCTCCTGCACGCTCTCCCGGATGCGGGTGGGTTCGGTCTTGCGTTGCAGGAGGCCGAACCCGATGTTCTCCGCGACCGTGAGGTGGGGGAAGAGCATGTAGTCCTGGTAGACCATGCCGACCTCCCGATCCTTCGGGTCGGTGGCGGTCACATCGAGACCGTCGAGGGTGATCGTTCCCGCGTCGGGAGCGTAGATCCCCGCGATCGTCTCAAGGAGTATCGTCTTCCCGGCGCCGGTCGGGCCGAGGATGATGAAGTACTCGGCGTCCGCGACGGTCAGGTTCACATCGGTGAGCGTGAAATCCCCGAGGCGTTTGGAGAGTCCGGCGATCTCGAGCATGTCAGAAGACCTCCCGGGTACCGGAGTACCGTTCGAAGATCGAGAGCGAGACCACCGATATCACGATCAGGATGACGGATGCGGCGATGGCGAGGTCGAGGTCCCCGGTCGACATGTTCAGGAAGAGCGCGATGGGCAGGGTCTCGGTCTTCATCTGCGTGGCCCCCGCGAGCATGAGGACCGCGCCGAACTCGCCGATGGACTTCGACCAGGTGATGACCAGACCCGCGATAAGGCCGTTTCGGGCGAGCGGGAGGGTGACCTGGCGGAACGCGCCCCACTCGGTGCAGCCGAGTGTCCGGGCGACATATTCGTAGCGGGGATTGATCGTCTCGAAGGCCGACCGGGCGACCCTGACCATGTAGGGGAGGTTGACGAAGAACTGGGCGACGATTATGCCGAGCGGGGTATAGACGACGTCGAGCCCCCAGGCGGAGAGCATCTGCCCGAACGTTGAAGGGCCGTAGAAGATGAGCAGCGCCACGCCCGCTACGAGCGGCGGGAGGGCGAGCGGGATGTTGAAGATGGTGTTCACGATCCTCCTGCCGGGGAACGAGAACCGGGCGAGCGAGTAGGCAACCGGCACGGCGGCGGTTACACAGAGGGCGGTGGAGATCGCGGAGGTGATGAGCGAGAGTTCGACGGCAAAGAGGATCTCGGGGGATGCGAGGCTATCGAGGAGGGCCGGGAGCGGTGGATAGGCCACGAGGCCGACGATGACGACGACCATGTAGGCGATCAGGCCGAAGAGGACGGCGAGAAAGAGCGCCTCGAACGGCGTGGGGTGGGGGAGGGCATCCCGGTTCGGGGGCACGGCCGACCAACCTAGATGGATGCGCTCTGGTTTCTGATCCGCCCGACGTGTTGGGGCGTCACCCACCCGGAGGTCGCACCCGGGATGCAGTCGAACGCCGGGATATAGGGCTTGATGTCGAGGACCGGAGTCCCGTCCAGGAGATCGGCCCCCTCGACGGTGAGCGTGGCGCCGTCGATCCCGACGATCTTGACGACCGATATTCCGAGCCGGTTCGGGCGGTTGAAGTGTCGGGTGGCGAAGATGCCGTGCGGCTCCGCACCGTCGATGAGCGCCCGCTCGCGGAGTTCTTCGCCGGCGGCCCGGTGGAACCGGTATACGAGGATGATGTGGGAGAACTCCGCGAGTGCTAGAAGACCGTCCCGGAACTCAGGGTAGACCTCCACCGTCCCGCGGGCGGTGGAGAAGGCCGCCTGGATCGGGGTGGCGGCCGGATCGGAGAAGGGCGTCCGGGCGATCCCGATGGCTCTGCAGGAGTACTCTGCACCGCTCATGGTTCGATCCCTGCGTACGCCGGGTCGGGGTAGGTTGGGAACCCGTGCTTTGCAAAGATCGCCTTCCCTTCGTCGGAGGTGACGAACTCGACGAACGCCTGAGCGGCGTCGGGCTGCGCTGTGAAGGTGGTTGCTCCTATCGGAACGATGAGAGCGAGGTTGTCCTCCTGCGCAAGATCGATCGTATCCATCTTCTCGGGGTTGATCTGGTCCAGCGTGAGGAGCGCGGCATCGGCCGTGCCCATGTTCATCGCGACCACCACTTCGTTGATCGTCGGCGCCCGGAGGACGACGTTCGCTTCAACGGCGTCGCGGATACCGTGCGCCCGGAAGAGTTTGTCGCCGGCCCCGCCGATTGAGGTCGAGTTCACGCCGCCGAGCGCGATCTTCAGCCCCGGCCGGGCGAAGTCGTCGACCGACGTGATGTTGTGCGGGTTGCCCTTCTGGACGGCGATCACCGGGACGTGGTAGGCGACGTACCCGGGCTCTCCGACCAGCCCTTTCTCCCGGGCGATGCGGTAGTCCGGCGTTCCGCCGGGGATGAAGGCGTCACCCTTCCGGGAGAGTTCCATCTGGGTCATGAGCGTGCCCGAACCGGCGAAGGTGTACTCGACACCGATGCCGTATTTATCGGTGAATACCTCTCCGATCTCACTCATCGGCTTCTTGAGGCCTGCGCCGGAGTAGACGAGGAGCGAGGTGTCCGCTCCGGTTGGGGTGGCGTTTTCCCCGGTGACCGACGGCTGGGTGGTGCAGCCGGCCGTACAGAGGAGGGCGGCGAGGAGAACGATGGTGAACAGTGGAATTGCTCGTTTTGTCATGGATACCATAC
>JAQVVW010000286.1 GCA_028698765.1 Methanoculleus sp.
TGGCGCAACACTGGTGTCACGATGAGCGAGAATGCGGTAGCAGCAGAGTCTGAAAAGACACGGCCACGGACACGTGCCGAGAAACGGGCTGAGCACAGGGATCGGATAACACGGACGCTTGTAGCCTGCTTCATGGGCATTCTGGCCGGGGGACTCTCGTTCTACCTCTCCGGCACACCCAACCCGACAAGCGGCCTTCAGGAAAACGCCATCATCGGGATCCTTCTTCTCATGGCGGGCGTCGTCTTCCAGAAACACATATTCATGCTCATCCGGATCGACCACATGGCGCTGACCGGAAAAGACTGGTTCTACCAGAGTTTCATGACGTTCGCGCTCTGGTTCATGACCTGGACGATCCTCCTGACCGCCACCGTTCTGTGATCTCCCATGCGTATTGCTGTTGTACACCGTGACCGGTGTCACCCCGTAAAGTGCGGCACCGAGTGCATCCTCTACTGCCCCCGCGTCAGGACCGGCGACGAGACCGTCGTCATCGGCGAAGACCAGAAAGCCGTCATATCCGAAGAACTCTGTGTCGGGTGCGGTATCTGCGTGAAGAAGTGCCCCTTCCAGGCGCTCGACATCATCAACCTCCCCGAAGAGCTCGACCAGCCGACCCATCGCTATGGCCAGAACGGTTTTGTCCTCTACGGCCTCCCGATCCCTGTCGAGGGGAAGGTCACGGGCCTCCTCGGGCCGAACGGCATCGGGAAGAGCACGTCGGTGAAGATCCTCTCGGGCGCGCTCGTCCCGAACCTGGGAAGAACCGACGCCCCGGTCGCCTGGAAAGAAGTCCTCGACCTCTACCAGGGGACCGAGCTCTTCGATTACCTCCTGGTGCTCTCGCAGAAGAACGTGAAGGTCGCTGTAAAACCGCAGTACATCGACCAGATCCCGAAGGTCTTCTCCGGTTCGGTGCGCGACCTCCTCGCGACCACCGACGAGCGCGGGAAGCTCGACTACTACATCGACCGATTGGCACTCGCAGCCGTGATCGACCGGCCGATAACGACCCTCTCCGGCGGCGAACTCCAGCGGGTGGCGCTCGCCGCCTGCCTTGCGCGTGATGCCGACTTTTACTTCTTCGACGAGATCACGCCCTATCTCGACGTCTACCAGCGGATGGCCGCCGCAAACCTGATCCGGGAACTCGCCCTGGAGCGGCCGGTCGTGATCGTCGAGCACGATCTTGCCATCCTCGACATGCTTGCCGATACCGTGCATATCGCCTACGGTGAACCGGGGGTCTTCGGCGTCATCACCCACCCGAAGGGCGTCCGGGTGGGGATCAACCAGTATCTGGAGGGGTTCCTCCCGGAGGAGAACGTCAGGTTCAGGACGTATGCGGTGACGTTCGATGCCCGGGCGCATGCCGCCGACTCGGACCGGGAGGTGCTGCTCGAGTTCCCGTCGATGACGAAACGGTTCCCGCAGTTCTCGCTCACCGTCGACGGTGGGGAGATCCGGAGCGGCGAGGTCCTCGGGGTGCTCGGGGCGAACGGTATCGGGAAGAGTACGTTCGCCCAGCTCCTCGCCGGGGTGCTCGAACCCGATACGGGAGCGATAGATACCCGGGTTCGGATATCCTACAAGCCCCAGTATCTCAAGGGCGATACGGAGGCGACCGTCGAGGAGATCCTCCGGCAGACGACGACGAAGTTCGATACGTCGTACTACCAGCACGAGATCTTAGAGCCGCTCTCCCTCTCCCAGTTCCTCCAGGCGCCGGTGAACACCCTCTCCGGCGGCGAACTCCAGCGGGTGGCGATTGCGATCTGCCTCTCGCGCGACGCCGACCTCTACATACTGGACGAACCGAGCGCCCACCTCGACGTGGAACAGCGGGTGAAGATCTCCAGGATGATCAGGAAGCACGCCGAGGGGCGGGACGCGAGCACGCTCGTGATCGATCACGATATCTACGTCATCGACATGATCAGCGACCGTATCCTGGTCTTCGAGGGCGAGCCGGGCATCAGCGGCAAAGCAGCCGGGCCGTTCTCGATGGCGCCGGGGATGAACCGGTTCCTCGCGGCGCTCGGGATCACCTTCCGGCGGGACAAGAGCGGAAGGCCGCGGATCAACAAGCCCGGCTCGTTCCTGGACCGGGAACAGATCGCCGCCGGGGAATATTACTACACCGAGATATCGAAGTAGTGAGGAGACGGCCGGTTAATATCTTCTGTTTCAGAGACTTTGGGGCCGATTCGGTGCTCCGGCGGTCCCTCCTCCGTTCCCCGCACTCAAGCCCCGCTCACCCGGGGATCACCGCGCCGAAGAACCCCTCAAAAAATGCCCAAACCCCCTCAAACAGCCCGGCAGCCTCTTTTGGTGTCACCACCGGCGCCGGAGTCGGGGGCAGGGGCGTCTCGGTCACCACCGGTGTCGGCACCGGAGCGGCGGAGAGGCTGAGGGCGGCGTGGCCCGCCATCGGCGGGATATAACCCACGCTTCCGGAGACGACGAACCAGCACCGGCCGTAGGCGTCGACGAAGAGCTTCTTGACGAAGTTCGAGCGGATACCGTCTCTGGACGTGATATGCAGGGCGACGCCGGATCCGTTCCATCCGTATATTCCGTTATCGGATGCGATGTAGAGTATTCCTCCGGGAGTCGCTGCAAGATCGTTGATGGCGACCGGGAACGTGCTCAGGTCTTCGGCGTCGAGGACCTGGGTAACCCCTATATCGGGGGTGTAATGGAGAACCGTCGTGCGATTGAAGAGGTATACCCCCCCGAACGGATCGACCCGCACCTCGGAGACCCGGCGGAGTGTGTCGCTGCCGCAGGTGACCTGCTCGAAACGGGCGTCGCCCGTCCGGTCCCTGAGCACCCGGATGCCGTCGCTCCCCGACCCGATGACGAGCGCATCGCTCGCGGCATCGACCGCCATGCTCACGACGGTATAGCACCCCAGATTCTCCGGCCCGCCCGGCTTGTACCACGTCCACTCGCCATCCCGGTAGCGGTGGAGACCCGCACGCCCGGTGGCAATCCAGATCCCGTCCCCCCAACGCTCGATGCAGTTGACGTTGAGGTT
>JAQVVW010000287.1 GCA_028698765.1 Methanoculleus sp.
GATGGTGCGCGGGACCTCCCGGATAGCCCCCTGTGGGCAGACGAGGGAGCACCCGCCGCAGGAGTGGCAGAGGTGCGGGAAGGTGAGGACACAGTCCTTCACCACGGCAAGTGCCCCGAACCGGCAGAACTTCCCGCACTCTCCACAGAGGTTGCACTTCGCAGGGTCGATCTCCGGAACCGGGACGGTCACCGGGAGATCCGTCGCCTCGGCCGGGAAGAAGAGGTGAAGGTTCGGCTCCTCGACGTCACAGTCGACGAGCACGACATCCCGGGAGCGGGAGAGGGTGCAGGCGAGGTTCGCCGCCACCGTGCTCTTCCCGGTCCCCCCTTTGCCGCTTGCAATCGCTATCTTCATGCCCGGTCCTGCTTCAGGAGAGGGAGAGCGGCTGTAAGTTCCCTGCCGTATACTCCGCAAGGGCGTCGGCGACGCTGCCGCCCCCATGGTAGGCGTAGGCCTTGATCCCGCCCGCCTCAAGGGCTTTCGCGGCGTTCCCCCCGACCTGGCCGGTGATGACGACCGTCGCGCTGTGCTCCGCAAGCATCTGGACCGCCCGGGGCCCGACCCCGCCTGCCGCGTCGACGAGGGGATTTTCGATCGATTCCGCTTTCCCTGTCTCCGTCTCGACGAAGACGAAGTAAGGTGCCCGGCCGAACCGCTCTTCAACCGGGGCGTCCATGCCCGTGGAACGGGCTGTGATGCAGATTATCATATTCTTTCACTCCTCTCTGAAATATTACTCATATGAGCATAATACTTTGGATAGGAGACCCGCCTCAATGGTGCCCGCTGCACTCTCCGCCGTCCTCGTGGTGGCAGGAACTCTCTCCCGGCATGAGGCGACCGGCGATATAGTCCTGCGCGACATAATCGACGTTCCCGCTGATACCGAGGAGCACCCCGATACCGTTCGCACGGAAGAGTTCGACGGCCCGCGGCCCCATCCCGCCGGCGATGATCTGGTCGACACCGTGCTCCGCAAGGAAGACCGGGAGTCTCCCGGGTTCGTGACCGGGGTTCGGGAGATCGTCCCGCCGGTAGATGATCGAATTCTCCACATCAAAGATAGCATATCCCGCGCAGTGCCCGAAGTGCCCGGAGACCTGGTTATCGTCCTGTGCAATCGCAATTCGCATTGATCTCACCTCGTCGGCCCCGTAGTGAGGGGCATAACATACTACACATAAGCGCAAAATTAGTTAAACCTGCTCATCGTGCCATCCGGTGCCGGGCCGGGGAACCTTTTTTAAGGCGGGTGACATCCCTGCGGTGTAAGTTGCAGAGACCTGGTGAGATTGATGATTCAGCCCTTGGATATCGGAGAGTACCGGAACGTCTACGAACCGGGAAAGGTGGAGTGCGCCAGCACCGAGGAGATGAGGCCGCTCGAGGAGCTCATCGGCCAGGAACGGGCGCTCCGGGCGCTGCGGTTCGGTCTTGAGATCCGGGAGGTCGGGTTCAACGTCTACGCCGCGGGCGCTCAAGGAACCGGGCGGGTGCGAGCCGTCCGGAGTTTCCTCGACGAACTCGCGAAGGCCAAGTCACGGGCGAGCGACTGGGTCTATGTCCATGACTTCAAGAACCAGTATGAGCCCAACGCCATCGCCCTCCCTGCCGGGAAAGGGACGGAGTTTCGGGATGATATGAAACGGTTCATCGAGGAGGCGCGGCAGGCGCTTCCCCGGGCGTTCCAGAGCGAAGAGTACGCCAAACGGCGGGACGAGATGCTCCAGTCGCTCCAGGGGAACAGGACGGATCTCATCGCCCGGATCAACCAGAAAGCCCAGGAGGCGGGGTTCATCATCCAGATGAGCCCCATCGGCCTCCTGACCATCCCGGTCATCGACGGGAGACCGGTCCCCGATGAGGAGTTCATCAACCTCCCCGACGAGGTCCGGGCGGAGGTTCAGCGGAGGCGCGACGCCCTGAGCACCGACCTCCGGAGCATGCTCCGGCAGGTGCAGGATATCGAGCGGCAGGGGGCCGAGGCGGTCACGAAGATAAACCGCGAGATCGCCCTCTACGCGATCGGCAACCTCGTCGCCGAGTTCAAGGAGAAGTATGCCGACGTCCCGGAAGTCCCCGAGTATATCGACACCGTCCAGAACGACATCCTCGAGAACACTCAGTTATTCCTCGGTGTCCCCGAGCAGCAGGGCGTCCCGCCCCAGTTCCAGGCCTTCATGCGCGAGATCCCGTTTCGGAAGTATGAGGTGAACGTCGTCGTCGAAAACGCCGTTATAGAGGGCGCACCGGTGGTCTTCGAGCAAAATCCCACCTACCAGAACCTCCTTGGAAAGATCGAGAAAGAGGTGCAGTTCGGCATCTTCACGACCGACTTCACGATGATCCGGCCGGGCTCGCTGCATCGGGCCAACGGCGGCTACCTCGTCCTCCACGTCGAAGACCTCCTGCGCGCCCCGCTCTCCTGGGACGGGCTCAAGACGGCATTGAAGACCGGGGAGGCAGTTATCGAGGAGCCGGGAGAACGGATGGGGTTCATCACGGCAAAGACGATCAAGCCCGAACCCATCCCCCTCGACATCAAGGTGGCCCTCATCGGGACGCCGATGATCTACCAACTCCTCTACCAGATGGACCCCGACTTCAAGGAGCTCTTCAAGGTCAAGGCTGACTTCGACACCGTCATGGACCGAAACGACGAGAACGCCAACAAATACGCCGACTTCATCTGCAACCTCGTCCGGGAGGAGAAACTCCGGCACCTCGAGCGGGGGGCGATCGCCCGGGTGATCGAGCATGGTTCGAGACTCGCCGCGGACAGGGAGAAACTCTCGACCCAGTTCGCGGTGGTCTCCGACCTCATCCGGGAGGCAAACTTCTACGCCGCAGAGGACGGCGCCGAACTGATTGAGAGGAGACATGTCACAAAGGCGATCGAGGAGAAGATCTACCGCTCGAACCTGATCCAGAAGAAGATCGAGGAGGCGATCCGGCGGGGGGTCTACCTCATCGATACCGAGGGCGAGAAGGTCGGCCAGGTGAACGGCCTCTCGGTCATGGG
>JAQVVW010000288.1 GCA_028698765.1 Methanoculleus sp.
CACCGGCGGGACGATCGAGGACGGGGTGCTGCTGATCCCCCATACCCCGGAGGCGAAGGCGATCCTCGAGGAACTCCTGGTGCCCCACCACCTCTCGGGGGACCGGATCGCGATCCCCGAGCACCTGGTGCTCCTCGCCTGCCTCGGTCTGACGCTGCAACTTACGAAGCGGCCGGCATGGGAGGATGCCCCGATGGAGGACCCGCTCGACCTCGTGATGCACCTCTCGGGCTTTACGGTGCGCTCGCGGGCGGGAACCCGTATCGGCGGGAGGATGGGGCGGCCGGGGAAGTCGAAGCCGCGTGAGATGAAACCGCCGCCCCACTCGCTCTTTCCCATCGGCGATGAGGGCGGCGCCCGCCGGTCGTTCCAGGCAGCCTGCGCCCCGAAACCCCGGTCGAACACCGACGGGGGGGTGATCGAGGCGGATGTCGGGGAGCGGCAGTGCCCCGCCTGCGGCGCCTTCTCCTACAAGAACCTCTGCGAGTGCGGGGCGCACACGAACCCGGTCTTCCGGTGCCCGAAGTGCAAAAAAGACGTCGGGCAGGACGTCTGCCCCCGGTGCAACGTGGAGACGGTCTGCCTCCAGAAGGTCACGATCAACGTGAAGAGCGAGTACCTGACGGCGCTGGATAACCTCGGGGTGCGCGAGTCATCTGTCGCGCTCTTAAAGGGCGTGAAGGGCCTTATCTCGCGCGAACGGCCGGTGGAGCCGATCGAGAAGGGGATTCTCAGGGCGCTGCAGAACATTTACGTCTTCAAGGACGGCACTGTCCGCTACGATATGATCGATCTTCCCCTGACTCATTTCCGGCCGGACGAGGTCGGCGTTCCGATCGAGCGGCTCCGCGAACTCGGCTATACCCACGATACCTACGGCCGGGAACTCGCCACCGCCGACCAGGTGCTCGAACTCCGCCACCAGGACATCCTGGTCTCGGAGGACTGCGGCGAGTGGCTCGTCCGGGTGGCGAAGTTCGTTGACGATCTCCTGGTGCGGTTCTACGGGCTGGAACCCTTCTATAATGCGGAGAAACCGCTTGACCTCGTCGGCCAGCTCCTGATGGGGCTTGCCCCGCACACGAGCGCCGGGGTTCTCGTCCGGCTGATCGGGTTCTCGAAGGCGCCGGTCGGCTACGCTCACCCGTTCTTCCACGCGGCGAAACGGCGGAACTGTTTTGCAGGCGATACGGAGATCGCCGTCTCCGACGGGCGGGGGTGGACGACCGTCCCCATCCGTCAGTTCGTGACGGAGAACTTCGATCTCTCGAAACCGGGGATCGACCACGTGGGGACGTTCTACTCCGATCCGAAGCAGCCGTTCTACGTCAGGAGCATCGACCCGCAGGGGAAGACCAGCCTGAAGAAAGTGACGTCCGTCTCTGTCCACCGCGCCCCGGCGCACCTCGTCCGGTTCGTAACACGGCGGGGGAAGGTCCTCACGGTGACGCCCGATCACGCGATGCTGGTCTGGGACACGGACTACCTCCGGAAGATCCGGGCGCTCGAGGTCGCGATCGGCGACCGCGTCCCGGTGGAGGAGGGCGGGCTCGTCGTGGCGGACGAGGTCGTCTCCCGCGAGACGGTGCAGGCGCTCGACGACCGGGTCTACTGCCTGACGGTCGCCGAGAACCATACGCTGGTTGCGAACGGGATCTTCTGCGGGCAGTGCGACGGCGACGAGGACTGCGTGATGCTCCTCCTCGACGGGCTGATCAACTTCTCCCGCGCCTACCTCCCCGAGACCCGGGGCGGGACGATGGACGCCCCGCTCGTCCTGACCAGCCGGATCGATCCGGCGGAGGTCGACAAGGAGAGCCACAACGTCGACGTCTGCGACCACTACCCGATCGAGGTCTACAACGGCTGTCTTGCCTACGCCCACCCGAAGGACCTCGACAAATACGTCGACCGGGTGGAGCGGCGGCTTGGGACCCCGGCGCAGGTCGAGGGGTTCTCCTTCACCCATCCGACCTCGAACATCTCGGCGGGGCCGCTCGAGTCCACCTACACGAAGCTCGGGTCGATGCTCGACAAACTCGATGCGGAGCTCGACCTTGCGAAGAGGATCCGGGCGGTGGACGAGGACGACGTCGCGGAGAGGGTCTTGAACACCCACTTCATCCGCGACCTCCAGGGGAACCTCAACGCGTTCTCCAAACAGAAAGTCCGGTGCATGAAGTGCAACGCGAAGTACCGGCGGATGCCGCTTGCGGGGAAGTGCACCCGCTGCGGCGGCAACGTCATCCCGACTGTCCACGAGGGCTCGGTGAAGAAGTACCTGGAGATGTCGCGCAACATCTGCGCGACCTACGCGGTCTCGGACTACACGAAGCAGCGGGTGGAGGTGCTCTTCATGCAGATCGAGTCGACCTTCGGCGAGCCCCCGGAGAAGCAGCTCGGGCTCGCGGATTTTATGTAGAGGAGCCGCCCGGCGCCGGAGGCCGTCCGGGGATCAGTCTTCGCCCGGCGGGGCCGGCCGCCAGCAAGCTCATTACTTTTGAGGTTCAAGAGGTACAGGCGCGAGTGTTACCGAGCGGCCAAAGGTGATCGACTCAAGATCGATTCTCGAAGGAGTTCGCAGGTTCGAATCCTGCCACTCGCATTTTTGAAATCAAACAAAATGAATGATATTCTGAATTTTGATAGTTCTCAGTTCAAATAGTATACTGTGAATGACTCACACAACTGATTCATCCTTACATTCTAACCATTCAATTAATAGCCCTCTAATGAAGCGCTGAGCCTCGTTAAGTGACATCGGATTGAGCGGGGAGGGGATCTCTTTTGCGTGACGGGAGTGTGTAATACCTAGGGCGGCTTTACTTTGAGCCGTCTGCGTAAACCTGTCTACGTCCCCTTTATGTCCACCTTTTCTTAATACAGGAGGAAAACCCGATCATCCGCAGTAAGAACCACCCCTTTCTAAATATCCAAAACCGCAAGATCCTTTTACTTTCAGTGAATACCCTCCATTATGCCTCTCGTTGATGGCTTCGACGACACCTCGATCCTCTCCATC
>JAQVVW010000016.1 GCA_028698765.1 Methanoculleus sp.
TGATGCCGAACTTGAGGAGGATGTTCGCGGCGCCGTTCGAGAGGTACCGCAGATCGCGGAAGGTGTATTTCTTCTCGTTTCCCTCCTGGTCAACCCAGATCATCGCCAGTTTGTTCCGGTCGGTCTCAGCCCACCGGTCGATCACGTCGTAGCCGAAGTTGAACTGATCGGGGACGTCGATCCTGAAGTTGGCGCAGGCTGCCTCGTAATCGGTCATGTTCGGCTCCCGGGCGTTTGCAGGCTGTACCCCCGCGGGAACCGCAGTCTGCACGCCTTTCGCGGACGCACCGTTGAGGTACTTCGTGCAGAGGTCGTTGAGCCATTCCGACCGGGACACACCCCGGTATTCGCGCATCCTGTCGATCGCATTCACGAGGTCGTCATCCATCGTGACCGAGTATCGCACCATACCGTACAGGTTTGTGGTGCAGTATATCACCTTTTTGATTCCACCCGCACCACTGCCCGGGGATCAGCCCCTTCGGGTGCACCATTGCGAGGTATGCGCCGCAGAGCGCATCGAACCTCTGCACCGCCACGTTCAAATAGCAGGCATGCACCCGGGCCGCCCATGGCGGAGCGAACCATCCTCGTCACGGGCTCGACGGACGGTATCGGAGAGGCGACCGCACACGCACTCTCCCGGCAGGGCCATCGCGTACTGCTCCACGGCAGGAACAAAGAGAAGGGCAGGAAGGTCCTTGCGGAACTAGAGGATACCGCCGGCTCCGACCGGCTCGGTCTCTTCATCGCCGACCTCTCGGCGAACGTCATCTCGATCCCGCCGGGTGCAACCGCCCGCTCCGGCATAAAGACCCCGGCGTTGTTGATAAGAACGTCCAGCCGGTCGTACGCCCCGGCGATCTCCTCCGCAAGATCCCTGACCTGCTCCTGCACCGAGAACTTCCTCGCACAGTTCCTGCTCGCCCATGAACTCCTGGGGCTCCTTGAGCGGAGCGCTCCGGCACGGATCGTCAACGTCGCGTCGATCGCTCACCGGAGCGTGCGGTCGGTCGACTGGGGGAACCTTCCGGGTTTTGAGGACTACGACGCCTACAATGCCTACGCAGTATCCAAGTTAGGGGTCGTCGCCTTCACCGCCCGGCTCGCCCGGACGCTCGAGGGGACGGGGGTGACGGCGAACAGCCTCCACCCGGGGGTGATCGATACGAAACTCCTCCGGGCCTATACCGGCGGGAAGGACGGTGGTGCACCGCCGGAGAGGGGGGCGGAGGTGGAGGTGCGCCTCGCCCTCTCCCCGGATGCCGGGGCGGTGAACGGCGGCTACTTCGAGGAGGGGCGGTGGAAGCGGCCGTCGTCCCTTGCCCTCGATGCGGGGGTGCAGGAACGGTTCTGGGAGATGGGGAGCAGCCTCACGGGGGCGGTGCGGTGGGCCGACCCGAAAGCATATGCACGATGAGGGAGAGTGAGCACCACCCGGAGGGAGAGCAGCATGGCAAAACGCAAGTTGAAAGGTGAAGGGAAAGTGGAGACGAAGGAGTTCTGGTGCGAGATCTGCGGGGCGGCCTGCGACGAGATCACCGAAGAGAACTACCCTGACCTCGAGAAGGCCCGGACGCTCTGCCCGGACTGCAGGAAATCCTACGAGGAGTCCTGCAGGATCAGGTGACGGGCGGGAAAAACTTCATGAGCGGACGCGGCGGAGCAGATCCCCGGATGAGACCGGCACCTGCCGGTGCTTCATGTCGCGCCAGACGGCAAGCTGCCGGTAAAGCCAGTAGTCCAGGTCGTCCGGATCGTCGGCGTAGAGCACCGTATGCGCCTCAAGAACCGCGCCCCTGAGGTACCAGGGGATCTCGTCGAAGATGACGATATCGTAGCGCCCCCCCTCCGTGAGCATCCGCCTGTAGACCGGAGCGCGGTCGGCGCCCTCGTGCAGGATGAGGCAGGTGTCGATGTCTGAGCGTTCGTCTGCGTAGCCTTTGACGTGCGACCCGTAGATGAGGATGCCCCTGATGGACGGCAGCACCTCGCGAAAGTGCTCGATAAGTTCGGTTATCTGTGCAGCCACGTGAGTATCACCCCGGAAAATTCGCGCAGGGCTTCGGTGAGCCGTGCGATTGAGGCATACGCTATCCGGTCGTTGACGCCGTCGTATTCATGGACCAGCCGATTCCGGAGCCCGTTTGCCTCCTTCAGGGATCTGCCGGGACGATCTCCCGTTCGACCAGGTAGTCGACGTTGCTGTAGTCGTCCTGCGCCGAAGAGTCCAGGCTGCGCCTCGTGAGGGCACAGATGTCTGCCGCGGCTTCGACCGCTTCCTGAAACTCCTTGTACATCGCCTTCCTGAGTATCCTGTCGGTGAGGATCTCTTCCGAGAAATGCAGATCGATAAACTCCACCCGGTCGATCAGCATCTCGCATTTCTGCACCACCCTCTCCGCGATCGTCTGGGTGTGAGTTGCCATCGCCTGATGTTTCACTCGAAGTCATATTTGAGTATATGCATTTGCGGGAAGCGTCGTGACAAACGGCTCCGGGGCCGGTAACCCCTCCCGGATCCCCGCCGGGATCACTTCCCGCCTTTCTTGAGTTCCTCGATCATCTCCTCGACTTCATCGTAGCCGTGCCGGTAGAACTCCTCTTCGCCGGGCTCGATCTCGCGGAGAAGCCGCAAGAACTCTCCCGCATGCTCTTTCTCCTCGTCCGCGATATCGCACATCACCTTCTGGACCAGCGGGTCGTCGGTCGACTCGGCGATCTGGATGTAGAACTGGATCGCCTCGTACTCGGCGGCGATCGAGAACCGGATCGTCCTGATGAGTTCTCCCCGGTCCAGTCTGCGCTCCATACGGTTCCCGGAGAACGGCTGTGCAAATTCAGGCATATCGGATGACCTCCGGCGGCTCATGGGAAGCGGCGTTATTTATAAGTTGGGCCGGTTGCCGCCCGGGTGCCCGCCTGCCGACCCTTTCACACTGCCTTCGCGATCCGCCCCTCCGGCTTCGCGTCCACCGGGTCCGGGAGGGACTCCATATACGCGACCAGGGCATCGACATCGTACGGGCCATTGACGATATCCGTCCCTTCCCTGAAGACGGTGTACTTATCGCCGCCGGTCGCGAGGAAATCGACCATCGCCGCCGTGTAACTCCCGTTCGGGTCGAGCGGGGCGCCGTTCACCCGGACCTCGACGATCCTATCGCCCACAGGCTTTCTCTCGTCGAAGGTATACGAAAGCCCGGATACGGCGAGGTTGTGGGGCGGTAACGGGGTCTCCCACTGCCGCTCCAGTGCGTCCCGGACCTGTTCGCCCGTCAGGGTCATCGAGAGGACGGTCGACGAGAACGGCTGCACCGCATACAGATCGCCCCAGGTGACGTTGCCCTCTGCGATCTCCGCCCGGAGCGAGCCGGTGGTGATGAACGCGATATCGGCGCCCATCGCCGCCCGCTGGCCGTCGGCGACAAGGTTACCGAGCGCGGATTCGCCGGCATCGGTCTGCAGCCGCGTGAGCTCTGCGGATGTTGTCGTTATGACCCGGCCCGTCAGCGGCTCGACCGCCGCTTCGCAGGCCTCAAGCAGGGCCAGGGCCTCCGGGTCGGGGTTGGTACCGTTTTTGTGCGCCGGGACGACCCGTGCCGACGCATGGGTGACCTCGCCGGTGAGGGGATCGATGACGATACCGACGTCGGCAAACGCCCTGCCGTAACTGTGCGCCTGCGTCACCAGCACCGGATTTCCACCGGCGTTCTCCAGGTAGGCGTTGGTGAACGCGTGGGTGTGGCCCGAGAGGACGACGTCCACGTCCCCATCAAGGCCGGCGACGATCCCGGCGACCCTGCCGGTGACGTTCTCCCCGTCCCGGGTCGGGCCGTCGTAGGGCTCCTGCTGCCCGCCCTCGTGGAGGAGGACGACGATCGCGTGCACCCCCTGCTGCTGGATCTCCGGGACGTAGCGATTGATCGATTCGGTCTCGTCTTCAAAGCGGACATCCTCGACGTTGACCTCCTTCACTATCCAGGGCGTCTCGACGGTCGTGGCCCCGATGAACGCTATCTTTGCACCGCCGGCGTCGCGGATGGTGTAGGGGGCGGCAAGGAGTGTCCCGTTCGTCTTCCAGACCACGTTTGAGGAGACGTACTCCGCTGCCGCGCCCGGGTAGGGGTCTACCGGGCGGGTGATGACCGCCGCCCCGTTCCCGCCGTGAACCAGCCGCAGCAGTTCGTCCGTGCCCCGGTCGAACTCGTGGTTGCCGAAGGTCGCGATCGCCGTCCCCGGCGAGCCGTCCGCGAGGCCGTTGAAGAAGAGCAGGGCGGGCTCGTCCAGCAGCAGCCCGGACTCGGGCGGCGACGCCCCGACGACGTCCCCGGGGAGTGCGATGAACGTGGTAGCCTCGCCGGCACCCAGCATCGCGGATCTGAGGTACGACGCAAGCACCGGGGCGCTCCCGGCCGGTTCGCCGTTGAGTTTCTGCCCGGCGGGGAGCTGCCCGTGGAGGTCGTTGACGGCGAGGATCCTGACGTACACCGGTTCGGGGTCCGGGGAGGGGTAGTCCGAGAGTGCGATGGGGGCGAGAGCGACAAACAGGAGTACGAGCAGGCCGGCGATCACCTGCCGCCAGGGTGACCTGCCGTCTCCGGACGAACCGGGTTCCATGAGAAGAGGTCATTCCGGGCGGTATAAATACCCGCTGAAATAGATCCGGGCGGTAACGAGGAGGCCGGGCGATTATGGCGCCCTCCCATCGCGGTCGCTCAACCGTCCCGGCGGGATGCATCGCGAAGAGATATATCCGCCCGGTATTGAACTATATGAGGGGCGCAGAGCATGCAGAGAGCGCTGATAGATAAATTGAAAGAATCGGCACGGTCCGTTCTGCCGATTGCGGTTATTATCCTTCTGCTTCACTTCACTCTAGCCCCCCTGCCGTTCGGCACGCTGGTGCTCTTCCTCCCGGCGGTCATCCTGCTTATCCTGGGCATGAGCGCCTTCACCCTTGGCGCCGACATGGCCGTGATGCCGATGGGCGAACTGATCGGCGCGAAACTGATCGAGTCGCGAAACCTCTGGCTGATGATCCTGATCAGTTTTCTGCTGGGCCTGGCGTTGACGCTGGCGGAGCCCGACCTGCAGGTGCTGACCCGGCAGGTCTCCGCCGTGCCCAATTTCGTTCTCGCAGCCACGGTCGCCTTCGGCGTGGCCATCTTCCTCGTGATCGCCATGCTGCGGATCCTCTTCCAGGTCAGGATCTCCCGCCTCTTCATCCTCACCTACGCCCTGATCTTCATCGCCGCCGCGTTCACCGCGCCGGAGTACATGGGCGTGGGGTTCGATGCGGGCGGCGTCACCACGGGCCCCATCACCGTGCCCTTCATCCTCGCGCTGGGCGCCGGTGTCTCGGCAGTCCGCGCAGGGAGGAGTACGGAGGAGGACAGTTTCGGGTTGTGCGCCCTCTGCTCGATAGGGCCGATCCTGGCGGTCCTGATCATGGGGGTCTTCTACGACCCCACCGGCACCGGCTACGCCTTTGAGACCCCCGCCACGGCAGACAGCATCGGAGAACTGGCGGCACTGTATGCCGGGGGGCTGGTCGGGTTCTTCAAAGAGGTCTCCCTCATCCTGGTGCCCATCGTCGTCTTCTTCGGTGCGTTCCAGGTCGTAAACTTAAAATTGCCCCGGGGCCAGTTGATCCGGATCGGCGTGGGGCTCGTCTACATCCTCCTCGGGCTCACGATCTTCCTGACCGGGGTGTACATCGGGTTCATGCCCGCCGGGACATACCTCGGCCATACCATCGCGTCGCTACCCAACAACTGGATCCTGATCCCGTTAGGCCTGGTCATCGGCTTCTTCGTCGTCGCCGCGGAGCCTGCCGTGCATATCCTCAACAAGCAGATCGAGGATCTCACGAACGGCGCCATCTCACGGCGGGTCATGATGCTGGCCCTCTCGATCGGCGTCGGGATTGCCCTTGTCCTCGCCATGATCCGGATCCTTACGAGTATCGAGATCTGGTACTTCCTCCTGCCGGGCTACGCTATCGCCCTCCTGCTGACGTTCTTTGTGCCCCAGATCTTCACTGCGATCGCGTTCGACTCCGGCGGTGTGGCCGCGGGCACCATGGCGGCGGCATTCCTGCTCCCGTTCGCCCTCGGCGCCACCGATGCCGTGGGCGGCCCCTTGCTGCTGGATGCGTTCGGCATCATCGGTATCGTGGCCATGATGCCGCTGATAACCGTGCAGGTCGTCGGGCTGGTCTACCAGCTCAAGTTGCGGAGGGCACAAGCCGCGGAGAGGAAGCGAGCCGCAAGAGAAACCTTTGAGAAGGAGAATCTCGAGATTATAGATCTGTAACGAGGAATGAGAATGCTGCACGAGACATCCTCCGGCGCACCGCTCGTCCTGATGGTCACGATATTCGACCGCGGGCAGGATGAACGGGTCATGGACCTGTTCACCCGCGAGGGGGTGACGTTCAACCTGCTGACCCTCGGGAGAGGCACGGCAAACTCTCAGATCTTGAGTTACCTGGGGCTCGGGGAGACGGAGAAGACGCTTCTCTTCAGCACGATGTCGTCGGAAGCGTCAGACGTCCTGCTCACGCGTATCAGTGAGATGGTGGGCCCGGATAAACCCAATCGCGGCATCGCTTTCACGCTGCCCGTCCACAGCGTCTGCGGGGCTCCGGCAGTGAAAGACCTGCTCGGCATATCGGAAATAGAGAGGGGAGAACAACCTATGGAAGAGAGAGGAGAGCACGATCTGATCGTGGTTATTGCAAACCGGGGGTTTGCCGATGTCGTCATGGAGACGGCCAAGAGGGCGGGGGCAACGGGAGGGACCGTCGTCCACGCACGCGGTACCGGCGCAAAGGAGATGGAGAAGTTCTTTGGCGTGGCCATCCTGCCCGAGAAGGACCTGATCCTGATCGTCACGAAGAGCGAATCGAGATGCAATATCATGGAGGCGATCGTCGCCGAGGCGGGGCCCCAGACCGATGCCCGGGCTATCGTCTTCTCCCTCCCGGTGAACGGCGTCGTCGGGTTGTCCACGGTCTCAAGAGGAGAGCCGGAAGGGTCGGAGCTGGCGTGACGGCGGGGCGACAGGAAGCCCTTCGCCGGAGGGAGAACCGGCCTGAACGCCACGCTCCGCAACTCTACTTGTGAGACTGACGGCCGACCGCCGATCTCCCGTGCAGCGGTCGAGAAGACGTATGCTGCGAGAACACATGCCTCATCGCCATAGGTATGTGAAAGCCGTTCGGGGATGTTCCGGGATCGGAAGATGCTGCAGCCCTCTCTCCTGTAGCCGTCCCCTGCATATTCTTTGCGAACCGTGGGCGGCGGGCGGGCCCGGGGTCTAGCCGTCCCGCGGGAGGATCGCCGCGACGGTGATCGCGTAGGTGATCGTCTCCCCCGCAAGCGGGTGGTTGGCGTCGACGGTGATACGTTTCTCGTCCACGTCGAGGACGGTCACCAGGCAGGGCTTCCCCATCACTTCGACTTTGACGAACTCCCCGACAACCGGTTCGTGGTCGAGGGTCAGTTTCGTTCGTTTTATCGTGACGACGAGTTTCCGGCGAAACTTCCCGTAGGCCTTCTCCGGGGGCAGCACCACGGTCACCGTCTCGCCCGGCTCTCCTCCCATCAGCGCCTCCTCAAAGAGGGGATTGATCTGGTTCGCACCGAGGGTGACCCTGACGGGTTCGCCCGAACGGGTATCCTCGAAGACCTCGCCGTCGGGGCGGGTGCTGGTGAAGTGCAGGAGGAGGGTGTCGCCGTCGGTTACGGGTGCCATGGGTGCCTGATCGGTTTGTCGGGCAGGAGTTTAATTCATTGGGAGTGCAGCGGATCCCGAAGCATGCCCCTGAATGGGCCCTGTTAAAACTCCCCATTGTAGAAGTTCTTACTCCCAGTCGGTGAGAATATCTCGTAGTTGCCGGTGCAGAATAGGTATTTCTACAGTTGCCAGAGTCCAGACATATTTCAGATTCACGCCTGGATAATCATGAATCAGCCTGTCGCGAAGGCCTGAGATTTTTCTCCATGGAATGTCCGGATATTCATCCCGGAAGTCATCCGGAACATGTTTTGCAGCTTCCCCGATAATCTCGAAAAATCTGATGATGCCTGCGTTGTACAGCGAATCTTTGAGAAATTCCTCATAACTCATTCGCTCGGTTGTCTTCATGATATTTTCAGATTGCTCATAAATATCCGCAAGATAATATCACAACCGCAACTCTGTCATGCCGTACCTCTCTCAGGCGTACAGAAGATGGCCTCCCTCATCACGCATACGCGGAATCTCTCGCTCATCCACTCAACAGAGACCAGATCCACTTTTCTCTGGAGCAAATCCTCAAGAAAATCCCCTAAGTCCAGTAGATTCTCGTATGTGTCCATCTCCGGACGGAACGAGTATACAACGTCCACGTCCGATTCCGGTGTATCCTCCTCACGCGATACGGAGCCGAAGATACCAATCGTTTCGATGCCGTACCTCTCCCGGAGGGTCGGGAGCTCACGCCCAAGAAGGGCCAGAACCCTTGGCTTGATGGATTGGTATCTCTCCACTATCGATCGCCTCCGGGATTCGCCGATGATAACTCTTCGCCATCACGAGATATGAGGTTTTGCCAGTAGAGTGGGGTTCCTCTCCGCGACTGATGGGATAAAACCGGGATCTAATTTCGAAAAAGGAGTATAATTCAAGCCTCAGGCGAGATTTGAACTCGCGACCTCGTCCTTACCAAGGACGCGCTCTACCAGCTGAGCCACTGAGGCATGAAGCACCAATTATATTGGAGGTTTACCCTATAAAAGGTTACGGCCGAGACCGGGGTGAGAACCGGGCGGGATCTCCCTACTCCCCCTCGGCCGCGGCGTCGATCGCCGCGAGCGCGGATATGCTGGCGGTCACCCCGTCGAAGGTCTCCACCTCGATTATGGGAGTGACGCCGCTCCTCCGCACGGCCCTCATCACGGCCGAAAAGTCGATCGTCCCGTCTCCGACCGGCGAATGCGTATCTTCGGTGCCGTCGTTGTCGTGCAGGTGGAAGTGCGCCGCCGGGTGGGTGAGGAAACAATCCAGGCACCCGTTCTGGTTCGCGTGGCCGACATCGAGCGCGAGCCCGATCCCGTCGATGAGCGGCAGGTCGTCGCAGGAGCGCAGGAAGAAGTACTCCCAGTTCCCCATGTTCTCGACGAAGAACGTGACCGAGAGGTCGGCGGCCGCGAGAGTCAGTTCGGAGAGCGACTGCCGGAACCTCGCCACCGCCGGCTCCCGCTCCGGAACCCACGCGTAGTAGCCCGGGTGGATGACCACGTCCGCCCCGACCTCCGCGGCGACGGCGAAGGCCTGCGTCAGGACCTCGACGCTCGCCCGCCGGATCGGCTCGAGGAGGCTTGCGATGTTGACCCCGCGGGACGGCGCGTGGATGAAATAACGGTACGAGTAGCTCTCGAGCGGCTCCGCACCGGTAAGGTAGTGGAGCCCGTCGTCCATCACCTCCACGCAGTCGGTGATGGGAGCGAGTCTCTCGAGCGCGTGGGAGAGCGGCTCGCGGTGAAGGCAGTAGGTGGAGACGCCAAACATACAGAATGTTCCGGCCGGGACGATAAATAGGTTCGGAACGGGCACCTCCCGGTGTATCGTCGCGCCGCCCGTGCCCGGCGCGGGACAGCCCTCCGGCGGTAAAAAGGACCAATCCGCATGGTTTATACTATCGACACCACAAATGAATAGTATGGCTGACGGCTTCGTCCCGGAGGTTGTTGTCTCGAACCGGCTTGAGAAAGCAAAGGCCGAGATCTTCTCCTACATAGAATCCAACGCCGAAGCCATCAACGGGAACTTCCCCGTCTTCTTCGGGAACGTCGTCATGATCCTCGACCGTGCGGGCGTCCCCATCGCCGACGCGAGCTACGACGAGTTCATCGATGCAATCGTGTTCCGGGTCTTTGAGGTCAGCAACCGGGCCGGGGACCTGAAGTTCCTCAACCGCGCCTGCGAGATCGCCTGCGGGATGAAGCGCAAAAAAGAGCGCAAAGCAGGCGTCCACCTCGCCGCCGCCGTCAAACTGATGAAGATAGGGATGCCGCTTGCGGCGACCGTCTTCCTCCAGCCCTACCGCAAGCACGACGCTGCCGTCGGGTGCTGGTACGCCTACTGCTACTACGTCCTCTACAAAGAAGGGTCGACCGAACCCGGCTACCTGGCCGCGGAACGATGGAACTACCTGAAGGCCGCGCGCCAGTACATGGAGGAACTCGGGCAGTTGCGGCCGGGAATGCAGCGGCTGGCCAGGGGCGAACTCGAACAGGACAGATGGCTTGCCGAGCCGTTCTGGGTGATGCTCTTCCTTGCGACCGAATGGATCCCCGACAACCGCTGGTTCCTGGAGATCGGGATCGCGCGGAGCAAACAGGAGAAGAACGACGTGGCTCTGGTCAAGATGCTCCAGATCGGCCTCATCCGGTTCCCCGACGAGATGTTCTTCTACCGCGAAGCCTACCACCTCAAGTTCGAGCAGGGCGACCTCGCCGACGCGATGGGCCTCATCCGCGACCTGATCCAGAGGTTCCCCGACGACCTTGAGCCGGTCTACTACGGCCTCCGGACCGCCCTCTACCTCCCCGGGGAGGAGTTCAACACGTTTCGGAAAGTTGCTGAACGGCTGAAGATGCCGGGCCACGTCCTCTGCCTCATCGACTACGCGTATGCCTTCCTCCGGGGAAGACGGGGGCAGGCGACCCTCTGTCTCGACGAGTTTCACCGGAAATACCCTTCATTGAACTACTACTCCGACATGCTCCGGTTCGTCACCGCCGATCTCCCCCCGACCGAGATGGGCGTCAATGCGGCGGTTTTCACCTCGATCGACCATTTCTGCAAGAGGATGCTCAAGATCGGCGACGCCTGAGGGTGCCGCGATGAGCAGCCTGATAGTCCTTCGCGCCGGATACTGGTGAGGACCTCATGGCATACCGTCATCTCTTCGGCCCGGTCCCCTCCCGGCGGCTGGGCGCTTCGCTCGGGGTAGACCTGGTGCCGCAGAAGACCTGCACCTACAACTGCGTCTACTGCGAGTGTGGGCGGACGACCAGCCTCACCTGCGAGCGGCGGGAGTACGTCCCGACCGAACGGGTCATCGCGGAGCTTGACGATTGTCTCGGGAAGAGGCCGGACCTCGACTACGTTACGTTCGCCGGCTCCGGGGAACCGACGCTTCACGCCGGGATCGGCGAGATCATCGCCTTCATCAAAGACCGCTACCCCCACTACCGGGTCGCGGTCCTGACGGGGAGCGCGCTCCTCGCGGACCGGGGCGTCCGGAGCGCCCTCATGCGGACCGACCTCGTGGTGCCGTCGCTCGATGCCGTCTCGGAAGGGGTCTTTTCAGCGATCAACCGCCCCTGCCCGGGGCTCACCGCAGAGGGGGTGCTCGCGGGGCTGCTCGACTTCGCCCGGGAGTATCCCGGCGAGATCCGGCTCGAGGTCTTCATCGTCCCGGGTATCAACGACACCGAAGAGGAGATCCGGCTCCTCAAAGACGCCGTCGCGGCGATCAAGCCCCACCGCGTCCAGGTGAACACCCTTGACCGGCCCGGCACCGATATCCGGGTGAGGGCAGCTTCCCGGGGAGCGCTCGAACGGATCGCAGCGGTGCTCGGCGGTGAGGTGATCGGAGCGACCTGCACCGACCGGGCGTTGCCGCCGGTCTGCGATGATGCCGTTGAGGTCATCCTCGCGCTCATCCGTCGTCGGCCCTGCACGCCCGGCGACCTCGCCGCACTCCTCGGCATCCGCCCGGCCGAGGTCGCGAAAGATCTCCGGGTTCTCGAGTCCCGCGGGCTGATCGAGTCCGTGAGCGAGGAGAGAGGCGTATTCTATCGGCCGGTCTGAGAGAGACCGGTGTCGCCACCGGCATAACTATGCCGTACCGGAAAAAGATAGGTATGAGGATTCATGGTGGTTGGTAAGGATATACTCAAGACCCTGCACGAGCTCGTCGACCGGGATATCACCCTCATGCACATCTGCGGCACCCACGAGGCGGCGATCGCCCGCGCCGGGCTCAGGAGCGTCCTTCCCGAGCGGCTCAAGATCGTGATGGGGCCGGGATGCCCGGTCTGCATCACGCCCCAGGGCGAGATCGACGCTGCGCTCGACCTGGTGGAGCGCGACTGCA
>JAQVVW010000289.1 GCA_028698765.1 Methanoculleus sp.
ACCTCGCCCTGACCGCAGGCTCCCCGGAGGCGGTTGAAACACGTGGTATCAACCCTGGATGCCGATATTCCTACACCATCCCTGTCTACGCG
This sequence comes from Methanoculleus sp., assembly GCA_028698765.1. The sequence goes on from JAQVVW010000289.1 coordinate 93, forward strand.
TATTGTGAGAACGGAAGTCGGATCGAAGTTTATTCAACTATTTGGGGCAGGAACGGATGGGTTGAGCAATTTGATGCAGGGGCACTGAATCAATACTCCGATCGTTATCATCTCGTCATCACCGGCGAGCCGCAGGGCTGGATGGCTGCCGACGGTGTGATGACGGCAGGGGAAGGGATCTACCGGGAGTGGCAACTCAACGCCTCCACCACTTCCGGTTCAGGGGAGTAGAACGAATTTTTCGGCCTGCTGAGGCAGAAGGGGGCAGGAAATGGGCAGGTAACCCTACGGAGAGCGTCTCCGGGGGAATGAATGTATACTGAGAGAGAATATACCCCTCTATGCGTTGCCAGCTCCCCATCGTCCTCCTCGCCCTCGTCGTTGCCCAGGTCTTCCTCTGCGGCTGTCTCTCGGGGGAACCTCAAGATCCTTATACAGATTTCAGATACGAACTCTCCATCAGGACAGCCACGCCCATCGAGAACGTGACCCTCCTTGTACCCATCCCGACCCGCGGCGACCAGCCGGTCATCGGTCCCGAACAAATTTCTGGTGAACTTTACACCGATCCCGGCAACCTCCGAAAACATCCCTCCGATCCCTCGACTCTTCCGGAGCACTACGATTTCGCGATCGTCCCGGTCGACGGCCAGTACTACCTCCGGCTGACCACTCCCTACATGAATCCCGCAGAACCGATCGGTGTTCGCTACTCTAATCGCACCTCTCTTGGTGACAAATTACGCCCTGAGGTCGTCCCGCAGTTGATCGATACACGGCACCCATTCGGCAACGAGTCGCTCTTCGCCCCGAAGCAGAACCTCACGCTGACAGCAAGTTCCTCCGGAACGCCCAACGAGCGCGGTTATTACAACCCCGGAGGAAACCGTTACTCCTACACCATCCCTGTCTACGCGCACTACGAGAACGGAACACAGGTCTCGATCTCGTCGAAAGTTACGGGGGCGAATCTGTGGCTTGAAGGGTTTGATTTTGCCGGGCAAAATCGATACTCCGATGCGTACTCTCTCACCATCACCGGCGACCCGCAGGGCTGGATGCCTGCTGAAGGCAAAGTGACGGCGGGGCAGGGAGGCTACCGGGAGTGGCAACTCAACTCTTCCCCGACTTCCGGTGCAGGGGAGTAAAACGGACGCACCGGCTCGATTTTCCAGAAAAAGAGAGGGGCGGCAGCCCTACACCGTCTTCACAAGCGCCGCGACGTATCGGCCGACCTCGCTCGTCTTCCTCGCCCCGCCCATATCCCGGGTCACGAACCCGTCGAGTATGCTCCGCTCGACCGCCCCAAGAACGGCCGCCGCAGCCTCATGCTCGCCGATGTGGTCGAGGAGCATCGAGCCCGCCCAAATGGTCGCGAGCGGGTTGGCGACGTCCTGGCCCCGGTACTTCGGCGCAGAGCCGTGGATCGGCTCGAACATGGAGGTTCCCCGGGGGTTGATGTTCCCGCCGGGGGCGAGCCCGAGCCCGCCCTGGATCATGGCACCGAGGTCGGTGATGATGTCGCCGAACATGTTCGGGGTGACGACGACATCGAACCACTCGGGGTTCTTGACGAACCACATCGTGACGGCGTCGACGAAGTTGAACTCCGTCGCGACGTCCGGGTATTCAACGGCGACTTCGGTGAAGACGTCCCGCCAGAGGCCGTAGACGTCGGAGAGGACGTTTGCCTTATCGACCGACGTGAGCCTTTTGCGCCTCCGGTCGGCGAGGTCGAAGGCGTAGCGGATCGCCCGCTCCGCACCCGGCCGGGTGACGACGCCGATCTGGTAAGCGATCTCGTCGGCGTCGGTCTCGACGTCGAGACCGAATTTGACATTGTAGAGGTCACGGACGACCTCGAGCGTCTTTCTCTCCCGCTTCCCGGCGAACCGCGAGCCGATACCGACGTAGAAGTCCTCGGTGTTCTCCCGGACCACGACGAAGTCGATATCCTCCGGCTTTTTGTTCGCGAGCGGCGTCGTGACGCCCTCAAGGAGCCTGATTGGCCGGAGGTTGATGAACTGGTCGAAGTGGAACCGGATAGCAAGCAGGATGCCCTTCTCGAGGATCCCGGGCTTCACCCGTTCATCACCGATGGCCCCGAAGTAGATCGCCTTGAATTTCGAGAGTTCCCGGATATCCTCCTCGGTGAGGAGTTCACCGGTCGCGAGGTAGCGCTCCGCCCCGATATCGAAGTCGGTCCACGCTATGTCAAACCCATAGCGCTCCCCTGCGGCATCGAGGACCTCTTTTCCCGCCGCTACGATCTCGGGGCCGATGCCGTCCCCGCCGATGGCGGCTACTCGGTGCTGCATGTCTCCACCCGTTCTAAGTCTTTCGCATAGGCCACGAGGCCGCCGGCCTCGACGATCGTCCGGAGGAACCCGGGCACCGGCTCGACGGCGAACTGCTTTCCGTTCACCGTGATAAAGCCCCCGGCGACGTCCACCGATACGGCGTCGCCGTCCCGGATCTCGTCGACCCCGGCGCAGACCAGCGGCAGGAGCCCGGTGTTGACGGCGTTCCGGTAGAAGATCCGGGCAAAGGACGCTGCGATCACGACCCTGATGCCGGCCCCGAGGAGCGCGAGCGGTGCGTGCTCCCGGGAGGAGCCGCACCCGAAGTTGGTACCCCCAACCACGACATCGCCTGCCCGTGCGCCCTTTGCAAACTCGTCTCTCGTCCCCTCAAACGCGTGCTTCGCGAGCTCCGCCGGATCGTAAATTGTCAGGAATCTCCCCGGTATGATCGCGTCCGTATCGATATCATTGCCAAACTTCCATGCCCGCATGGATTACACCTCCCTCGGATCGGTGATCTCACCGTAGAGGGCGCTTGCCGCCGCCGTCGCCGGCGAGGCGAGGTAGACCGACGCCTGCGTGCTCCCCTGCCTGCCCCGGAAGTTCCGGTTCGACGTGGAG
>JAQVVW010000290.1 GCA_028698765.1 Methanoculleus sp.
CCCGAGCGAGCCAGCCATCACGAGCACGAGCGGGACCAGGAGGACGGTTGCGGCAATGTTTGACATCACAAGCGAGAACGCGGTCGCGAGGACGGCAACGGCGACGAGGATCAGGAGCGTCGGGTATCCCGCGACCAGGTCGATCACCCGATCGGCGACGAACTGTGCGGTCCCGGTCGTATCCATGGCGATGCCGAGCGGGAGGAGGCCGGCGATCAGGACGAGCGTCCGCCAGTCGATGGCCCGGTAGACCTCACCTATCGGGATGACCCGGAGGAGGACCATCGCGACCACCCCTGAAAGAAGGCTTATCGGGATCGAGAGGCCCGTGAAGGTGAGACCGACGGCGGCAGCAAAACAGAGGACAGCGGCAACCGCACCCCGCTCGCGGATCCCCGTCCGCCCCTCGACGGGAGTCACCAGGACGAAGTTCCGGCTTGTGCCGAACGCCCGGAGCCGTCTCCAGCGGCCCAGGACGACCATCGCATCGCCTGCCCGCAGGGGAAGATCGGCAAGGCCCTCCCGCCACTCTTCTTCCCCGGAGAGGATGACCAGCACCTCGGCGCCGTAGGTGATCCGGAACTCGAGGTCGCGGAGCGTCTTGCCGATGACCGGAGCATACGGCCGGACGATCACCTCCGCGAACCCCACATTCGGATCGGCCATGACGTTTGCGGTGCTCTCCCCGGCCCTGACCCACTCCAGCCCGAAATCGTCTTTGAACCGTTCGACGTCCCGGTCCTCCCCGAGGATGCTGAGCTCCTGCCCGGCAGCGAACCGGATATGTCGCCACGGCGTGTAGACGATCTCGCCCTCCTCGGCGATGGAGATGAGGTGGAGGGCGTAGCGTGATATCATGTGGACATCCTCCCGCGTCTTCCCGACAAGGGGGCTTCTCGCAGGGACCCGCAGGTAGGAGATCCGGCAGGGCAGGCGCCAGTTCCGGATCAACTCCTCCTGCGACGTCAACCGGGTTCTCTCACGCCGGGGAAGGACCCGGTCCCCGAAGAAATAGAAGAAGGCGATCGAGATGAGCAGGAGCGGCAGACCGACGGGGGCGACGGCAAAGAGTTCGAAGGGTGCATACCCCCGCTGCCTGAGGAGGTCGTTCAAGATGATGAGGGTGCCTGCCCCGACCATGCTGATAGTCCCCCCGATGGTCGCAGCGTAGCCGACCGGCAGGAGAAGGCGTGATGCCGGGATCCTCGTGAGCGCCGAGACCCGCAGGAGCAGGGGGAGGAAGACGGCGGTAGCCCCGACGCTCTGCATGAACGCCGAGAGTCCGCCGGCGACGAGCGAGACGGCGGCGGTCAGGCGCCGCTCTTCGCGGCCGGCAAGCCCGACTATCGCGCGGGCTATCCGGACGGTCACCCCCGTGCGGTCGAGCCCGCGGCCGAGGACCATCACCGAGAGCATGGCGATGACCGCGCTGCTCGAGAAGCCGGAGAGGGCCTGTACCGGGGTGACGAGATCGAGCCACGCAAGTGCGAGGGTCACCAGGACGGCGGCGACGTCGACCCGGACGATGCCGGTGATGAAGAGGATTGCGGCGCCGGAGAGCACCAGCAGGGTGAGGAGGACCTCGGTCTCCATCAGGCACCCTGAGGTGCGGCGAGCAGAAATAGATGCGGTCGGGCCCGGACGATCACTCGTACATCGCGCGGGTGACCCGGTGCGGCTCAAACTGACCGCTGTGGAAGACCCGGACCTCGACCTCCGCACCCTTCCGGAAGTCTCGCATCAGGAGGTCGTAGGTCCGCCGGACGTAGCGGAGGCCCTCCTGAGCGAAGAGGTCGCGGAGAGCTCGCCGGAACCGGACCGCCTGGTCGAGGAACGCCGCCTCGTAGGCACGGGTCTCGCGGGCGATCCGGGCGCACTCCTCCAGGTCGATCGGAGTGTTGTAGCAGCCGTGCTCGTTTAAGCCGCTGATCTGCCGCCAGTCGACGGCACCCGTCTCGTCGGCCTCGCGATGGAGCATGTAGGGGTAGATCCGGCAGATGGCAAACCTCTGATCGTAGATGCTGCACCTGCCGTGTTCGAGGAACGTACAGGAGCCGTCCGGCTTCGTCCTGAGGGCGTAACCCGATACGTAGAAGCGTCCCTGCTGGTCGCAGGCATCGAAGTCCGGCGCCGGGATGAGGGCGTCCGGCGCAAACCTGCGGACGCGGTCGGTATCCTCTTCGAGCAGAAAGACGTGGCCGTTGAACTCGCGGGTGCAGCAGCGACCGCAACAGTCGCAGGAGAACCCGACCTCACGGATGATCTCGATGAACTCCTCTTCCGGGAACTGGAGAAGATTATCGCGTTCTGCTTTGAGGGCGGCAATCTCTTCGTCGAACGTGAACGTAACCGGCAACCTCCGTCAGCCCGGCACGAATACCGGGATCGTTATCTCAGGTGTGTGCGCCAGAAGGGGATATGCCCTTCGGGGTGATCGGGTGAGGGGGGTCCGGCCCGAAAGACTTCAAAAATATTCGTAGGTTACGCAAACCTGATACCTCCGCGCGTGCATCATCCTTCATCAGAAGGTGACGGGGATGGGGAACTGGAGACCGGCGGCGGTGGTCACCCTCGGCTGCCTAGTGATCGCCGCGATCATCGGGACCGCTTTCGCGTCGGAGGACGCGGAGAACGAGACCTACGGGGATTTACAGAAGTTTGCATCGAACGAGGAGATCGAAGCGTTCCTGAAAGAACACGCGCAGGGAGGGTGGAACGGCGGCTACCCCCGGACCACCGGGGGCGTCGTGCCTGAGGGCGATTACGCCCCGGCACCGATGGCGACGTCCGCCCCGACCTCCTCCGCCGGCGACTACTCCACGACGAACGTGCAGGTCGAGGGCGTGGACGAGGCCGACTTCCTGAAGAACGACGGGAAATATATCTACATCATCTCGGGCGAGAGGCTCGTGATCATCGAGGCCTTCCCTCCCGAGGACGCGGAGATCATCTCTGATCTCCGGATCGACGGGACTCCGAAGGCGCTCTTTCTCGCCGGCAACCGCCTGGTGGTC
>JAQVVW010000291.1 GCA_028698765.1 Methanoculleus sp.
ATCCTGAGCATCATCTTCGGGCTGATCCTGATCGTAAACCCGTTCGTCGCCGCCGTCGGCCTGGTGCTGCTCCTTGCGGGGCTTGCCATCATCGGCGGGATCGCGGCCATCATCTTTGCGATCCGGATGCCGGGGTGAAGGAGGGGAGGGGCCGGATGGCGTCCCTGACGTGGAGGCACGACCTCCCCCTCCCTTTGCCCGTAAAGAAGTGTATCCGGCTGCCGTTTTCTCCGGTATGGGGGCGTGTGGGAGCGCCGTTGCGTGATACCCGGTTCGCCGCAATGCATTAGGATAATTTTATATACGTCTCGTTATCATCCGGCCCCGGGCAGTCATTCTGCCCGGGAGATGGGTATGAAGATAATGGGGGTGCTATTCATCGCGCTGGTCCTTGTCCTGGCCTGCGCCGGTGCCGGATGCGTCCAGCCTTCGGAGCAGGAGGCGGAGGCGCAGCTCTGCCAGAGTCTCGGAGACCTCGGAGCAGCGCTTGAGAGCATGGAGAACACCAGCCTGAGATCCACTGTCGGAGATATCCGGGATGGACGGGACCAGGTCCAGTCCGCCATGGAGGGTGTCAGGGAGTCCGCGGGCCAGGTCGCTAACGTCCGGATCGACAACCTCAATGCGGCGTATGAAGACCTCGACCGGGCCGTGCAGGACCTCCCCGACGATGTGACCGTCATTGAAGCTATCCAGACCATCCGTCCGCAGATACAGGCCGTCCGGACTGAACAGCAGAACCTTTACGCAGACCTGAACTGCACCGGGCAGTGAGCGCCGTGGGGGTTGGGGTGCGGCGGGAGAGGTGAAGAGCAACCCGGCGGATATCAAAAGGGAAGATGAGAACCATGATGCGAAGGAGAGCAGAAGGCGGCCTTGCGGGCCGTGAAGAGGCCGGCGGAGCACACCGCTATAAGATGCGCGAGAAACTCGTCTCCATCGGGGACGACTACTGGATCGAGGACGCGGCCGGAGAGCGGGCGTTCAAGGTGGACGGGAAAGCGCTCCGCGTGCGGAATACGTTGATCATCCAGAGCAGGGAGGGGCAGGACCTCTACACGATCCAGGAGCGGATGCTCCGGATCAAGGATACGATGGAGATCGAGAAGGGCGGAGGCGGCACGGCGGCGACGATCAAGAAGGCGCTGATCGCGCCGCTCCGGGACCGGTGGACGGTCAGTATCCCCGGAGGTGAGGACTGGGATGTCCAGGGGAACATCCTCGACCACGAGTACCGGATCGAGGCCGGGCGGCGGGAGCGGGTTGCCGAGGTCTCGAAGAAGTGGTTCCGAATCCGGGACACCTACGGCGTGGAGGTGGAGCCGGGGCACGACGACGCGCTCGTCCTCGCCGTGACGGCGGCGCTCGACCAGACGGCGCAGTGATCCGGGGCGGATCGAGGGTGAGGGCACTGAAGAGTGCTTATCCGGGGATCTGCAGATACAGAATTACTATTCACATAGTTTTATATTATGTGGCCCATCTGATCGTGACCCGTCTCAGGTGTGCACACTTCCAGAGAGACGAGAACTTCGCAGGCGGGGGTGCCTGCATTCGTACTCCGGCACGGGGACAATCATGGGTGCGGGCAGGCGATCTATATCATAGGAGGTATGGAAGAATGGCTGAAGTTATGTATGGGCCGATGCAGCTCCTGGTCATCGGATTCGAGAACCCAGACTTCCACGGCCAGATCCGGCAGGCGCTCGGGTCTGCGATGGAAGCGGGTGTCGTCAGGCTGATCGACGTCCGGTTCGTCTGGAAGGATGCAGAGGGGAATGTCGAGGGCCTGGAGGCCACGCAGCTCAGTGACGAGGAGCGGCAGCGCTTCGGCGCCGCCGTCGGGGCGCTCATCGGCCTTGGCGCCGGCGGCGTGGAGGGGGCACGGGGAGGTGCCGAGACCGGCGCCACGGCGGCCGCCCGGCGGACCTTCGGTATGACCGAGGAGAATGTCCGCAACATTGCGGCTACCATCCCGAACGACAACGCCGCCGCGATCTTCCTCATCGAGCACCTCTGGGCGAAGGACCTCAAGCAGGCGCTCCGCGATGCCAACGGCTACCTCATCGCCCAGGGCCTGGTCACGCCCGAAGCCCTCGTGCTCGCCGGCGCGGCGTTACACGAAGCGGTCGAGGCCGCGGGCCCGGAGGGGCAGAAGAAGCCGATGGCGGCACCGGCACATTGAGAGAGGCCAGGGTCGGCCCCACTTCTTTTTTTTATACGATCACTCCCAGAGATTGTGGTATAGATATCTGCAGGCCCCGTTTCTCAGGAGACCATTCCAGTGGGTGCCGGCAGATCGGGGCCGGATGGGGAGGAGAGAGATTGAGCACGCTTGAGTCGTATCTTGATGCGTTGCACCAGGGCGTCTTTCAGGTCGTCGTACCGAAGGCCCTGGTGACCGAGCCGCTCGAGCCGGGCTGGAAACAGTCCGCCATCAACGTGCCGAGCCCGGGTACCATCGCGAGTTACCGGAAGGGCCAGTACCACGCTCACGAGACCGTCTCGGAGTATCATGTCCACATGGACCGGTACGACCCGGAGAAGAACCCTATCATGCACCTGATCGACGACGCTCCTCTTGTCCTCATGGTCCACGAGACGATGGAGACCCTCTTTGTGACGGGCAGAGATGCAACGCGGAGGGATCCCCGGCAGCGCCTTGCCGACCAGCACATGAGCTGGAAGCTCCGGATGGGCCTCGGTGCGGTTCTGCTCGCGATAGGCGCCGTCCTCCTCCTCCTGGCGGTTGGTGAGACCGTACTCTTCTTCACCGTGATCCTGCCCTCCCTCGTTCTCATCCTCGGCCTCCTCACGATCGTTGAGGGCGTCCGGGGGAGGGACCATAAAGAGCGTGCAGGCAGGGAGATCGTCCGGGGCGGTATGCTTGCGGGCGCCGGTCTCGTTCTCTTCGCCCTCTGGAAACTCTACCTCGTCCTCATCCTGCTGGTCCTCATGGTCTGGTTCTTCTCCAGCGCTGCCGTCACGCTGCTGCGGGTGGTCCGGG
>JAQVVW010000292.1 GCA_028698765.1 Methanoculleus sp.
CGCCGCGGGGCTCACGTTCGCGCCGGGGGATGGGATGGACGTCCTTGCCCTGGGGACCGTGGAGGTCTACGAGCCCCACGGGAAGTATCAGCTGATCGTCAGGGAACTCCGTCAGGCAGGTGCCGGTCCCCGGCACCTCATGGTCGAGCGCTGGAAGAAGGAACTCGATGCGGAGGGGCTCTTTGCCCCGGAGCGGAGACGGGCGCTGCCCGCATTCCCGCAGCGGATCGGCGTGGTCACCTCCCCGACCGGCGCGGCGCTCGCGGACATCCTCTCGATCATCTCCCGGCGCTACCCGGCGGAGGTGATCCTCTCCCCGACGGCCGTCCAGGGCGAGGGGGCGCACACCGAGATCGCGGAGGCGATTCGGCGGATCGACGGGCTGGTGGACGTGATCATCGTCGGGCGCGGGGGCGGGAGTTTCGAGGACCTCTTCCCCTTCAACCATCCCGACGTCGTGCGGGCGGTCGCGGGGTGCAGGACGCCGGTGATCAGCGCCGTCGGGCACGAGGTGGACACCGCCCTCTGCGACTTCGCCGCGGACCTCCGGGCGCCGACGCCCTCCGCAGCGGCGGAACGGGCGGTGCCGGAGCGCCGGGAGGTGCTCCGGGAACTCGCCGGGTTCGAGGAGAGGATGCGCTCGCTCCTCCTCCACCGCGTCGCCGCCGCGGCGGGCGAAGTCGAGGACCTGCGGGAGCGCATGCACCCCCGGCGGCTTTCGCGCCGCATCAACGAACGGATGCAGCGCCTCGCCGAGCACGAGGAACTGCTCAGGCGGGCGGCGGCCGGACGGGTGCAGCGGGAACGCGCGGCCCTCGCGGAGGTCCGGGCGAGCCTTAGCGGGCAGAACCCGCTTGCGATCCTGGAGCAGGGATACTGCATCGTCGAGGCGGACGGGAGAATTGCAAGAAGTGCCGCGAGCCTCGCGCCGGGCGAGCGGGTGACGATCAGGATGATGGACGGCCGGGCGGTCGCCGTCGTGGAGGAGATAACGTATGACGAAGACCTTTGAAGAGAACCTGGAAGAACTGCGGGGGATTGTCCGGAAACTCGAGGGCGGTGAGACGAGCCTTGAGGAGAGCATCGTCATCTACGAGCGGGGCGCGCTCCTCGTCAAACAGTGCGAGGACTTCCTTGAGGCGGCCGAGATGAAACTCACCGAACTCGGCCGCGACCGGTAAAGCGGTAGAACCCACCGCGCAGCCGGTGGAGAGTTGTATCCTGGAAAATAGACTGTTTTTCCCCCAGTCGGGGGACTGTGGGGTATCGCCACTGGGGGGCGAGAATATGCCTCCTCCCCCGTCTCTCGGAAAAATGACACCTATAGCCCCCACCCCGCCCGGCCTTCGGCCTCCTCCCCCGCCCACAAGGGGCGGGGGCAGTCCGTGGCGATAGCCGGTGGAAAGCCGTGCCGGGTTCTCCCCCTGGGCCTTCCCATGCAGTGGACCGTGGGGATATCGCCATTGGGGGTGGGGCCGACGGGGAGGGGGGCATGCCCCCTCCCCTGTCTCTATCGCGTAAGGTCCTCCCTTCGGAGCCCCAACCCTACTCCCCGTCGTCCTCCGGCACCTCCGCTTCGAGTTCGACGACCAGTTCCTCTTCCCGGCGGAGCGCCTCGATGAACTCCCGGGGGAGGGTCGCCGCGGTGCGGTCGGAGCGGATGCCCACCGTCCGGTCGGAGACGAAGTCGCTCCGCCGCCAGACGAGATCGGCGGGGTGATCCAGGGTGAACGCCGCGCTGCCCCTTGAGTGGACCAGAACGGTCTCGCCCCCCGCGGTAAGACGGGTCGTCAGCACCGCCCGGTCGTCGCAGAGCAGCGCCCTGAGGTTGGAATCGAGATCGGCGGCGCCCTTGTCGGCCCCGACGGCGATGATGCAGTCCCCGGTCTCGGTCAGCGTCTCGTCTCTTGTCACCTCGAACGTCGTCCGGTGGCTACCCTGAACAAGCGGGTGCCCCCGCGCCCGCACTACATCCCGTGCCTTCATGCTTAATTAGGAGAGGGACGCTATTGCTAATGAATGATCGACATCGTTTGCCCCGTCTGTAAAGAGGAGTGCGAACACCAGGTTCTCCGGGAAGCCGCCGAACTGGTGGTGCAGTGCAGCGAGTGCGGCCAGGTCCACCGGGTACCGAGGCCGCCCGAACCCGAGATCCTTACCATCAAGGCCATCGTGAGCCAGGAGACGGAGTCGACGGTCTGCAGCGTTGAGATGTTCGACGACGAGACGGTCTCCATCGGCGACCGGATCGCCGCGGAGTGCGGCGACGAGGTCTTCGGCGTCGAGGTCACCGGCATCGAGGTCGGACCGAAACGGGTCCGCAAAGCGGCGGCCTCTGAGGTGACGACCATCTGGACGCGGGGGATCGAGCAGGTCGTGGTGAAGGCGTCGGTCCATACCGGGCGCACGACCATCCCGCTCTACCAGGCCGCCGACGGCGAGGACGAGTTCATCGTCGGGGAGACCTACACCCTCGGCGGCCGGCGGGTCAGGATCTCGCACATCAAACTCCGCGACGGCCCGGTCATACGAAAAGAAGGGTGGAAGACGTTTGCCCGCAGGGTGAAGCGGATCTACGGGTATCTCGAAGGCCGCACCCGGAGGTGACCCGACCGGAGAGGGCTGCCGGCTGAGAATCATAACGGCAGACCCGGTACTTCGCTAACGCTTTGAGGAGAGAGACCCGGGGTCAAACAACCGACCTCCTTTCATAACCTGACAGTTGCTTAAACTCCGTTCCCTACGAGAAACGCCCCTTCGTGGCTTCGCGTTCTTCGCGCGAGGCCGTATCGTTGTCTGCACCTTTTCAATCTTTACCGGCCCCTCAACGGGGCAGGGGTTCGGGGAGGTGGCGCCGGACCGCCGCCTCGAGGTCTTCCCGGTGGACGAGCCCCTCCATCCGTTCTCTGACCTCGTCGCCGTCGAGGACGATGATCGTCGGCGTCACCCGGAGACTGTACTTCTGGATATACTCCGGGTTCTTCACGGCATCGATCTCTTCTATCT
>JAQVVW010000293.1 GCA_028698765.1 Methanoculleus sp.
GAAAGCCCACCTGCAGGACGTCCCGTGTGACTGCCAGGTTCGGACAGAATCCCCGGAAGCGTAGAGAGATGTAGGTATCTCTCTTCACGAAGAGCCAGTAGACCATCGGGACGGCGGCGATGACCTCTGCGATGATGGTCGCCCAGGCTGCGCCGGCGATTCCCATATCGAGCCCGTAGATCAGGATCGGGTCGAGGACGATGTTCGCCACCGCTCCCGCCGCCATGGCGTACATCGTCCGTTTTGCATCTCCTTCGCCGTGCATGAGCGCGTAGGCGACCTCGCCGAAGAGGAGGGCGAACGTCCCGAGGAAGAGGATCTGTGCGTATTCTGTGGCGAGACCGACGGCGTCGCCCGCTCCCATGAGGATGAAGATATCCCGGGCAAAGACGAAGAGCGGGATGGTGACGACGACGGCAAGCACGGTCATCAGGAGGATGGTGTGCATCGCAACGCTGCTCGCGCCGGCCCTGTTGCGGGCGCCGATCATCCGGGCGAGCGCCGCTTCGCCGCCGGTCCCGAGGCCGCTCGCTAACCCGATGGTTATGATGATGAGCGGGAATGAGAACCCGACGGCGGCAAGAGCGTCTGCACCGAGACCCGCGACCCAGAACGCGTCGACGACGTTGTAGAGGGTCATGAGGGTCATCGCAATCATCATCGGCAGGGAGAGCCGGAGGATCGCGGTCTTCGGATCGGCGAGGAGTATCTTTGTTCCTTCTGTTTCTTTCTGGTTACTACTGCTTGAGGGTGTATCGTCTTCGGAGTCACTTGTCGGCATACATATCGCCTGCTGGCGTGCCCGCGCCGCCGGTCCCGGAGAGATGGGGAACCGTTTCCAGGACGGTTTGGGCATCGTGCCTGTCTGCGGATTTTGATTGCCGGATGCGTCCGGGAGACGTGGCAGAAGAGAAAGCGGCCGGTTAATGGCCGTCCTAACTATCTGATTTCCTGGCGCTATAGGGCAATACAAGACAAATGTGGGCGCGGATCAGTAGATATATCTTCGCATCCGGCGGATCGAAACGGGCGGTAAAACGTCCTGCTCCGGCGGCTGCGAGCCCGTTCGGCGGGTACCAGGCTCCCGGAGTGCCGGTGGAGTGCGGCAGCGCGCCGGGGAGGTGAACGCCGCAGGATAAACTCCAGCGGAAAAGACGGGATTAGCGGGCAGGCACCCCTACGGCCGCCGCCCCGCGTCTCTTCACGGCGCGGTCGTAGACAAGCCAGTTCTCCTCCCACTCCGGGTTCCGGTCATGGAGCTGCTCGAGCACCCGGCGCCGGATCTCGCCAGAGGGCATCCCGTCGTAGGCAGTCCGTTCGACGGCCTCGCCTATCGCCCTTGCCTCCTGTGGCGGCGCTCCGGACTTCAGTGCGCTCACGATCACCTTCTCCCGCACGAACGGTTCTCTCCTGCCGTCGGCCTTGACAACATCGACCAGTTCGATCACCTCGAGACGGGATGAGGGTGGCCGGGAGTCATAACCTTTCCGGTTACCGCCGCCGCGGAGGAGACGGCCTGAGAAGTTCCGTCGCGGATGCAACTCCTTTCAGCTCCTCCCTGAGGAAGAGAATCCCAAAGACCGATTCGACCAGCGTCCCCTTGGTGTGGTTGATCGTTCGTGCGCTCCTCGGGATCTCCGCATCGAAGTGAATCCGGTGCTCGTAGAGGTTCCAACGGTCGCAGAGCAGGGCGAGGTTCGAGTTCCGGTCGTATGCCTTCCGGTTCTCGGTCAGGTTCCCTGCATTTGCGATCTCCTGATCCCAGATGGCGGGCAGAAGGCCGATCTTCAGGGCAGCATCGCCGATCCACGCGAGCGCCCCGGCTGCCTCATGGAGATGCGCAAGATCCCGGAGTTCGGCATCGGTAAGGGTGCACCAGCCGCCGCTCCGGGCATCCTCCGCGATCTCGTCGAAGAGGTTGCGGGTGCTCGGCCGGAACATGGCGATGACGAACTGCTCGCGATCCCCGAGCGAGTAGCCGAGGTCCGCCTCGACCTCCGGCTGCACCGTCCCCGTGATCACGGCCGCCTTCGTGAGGACGGTCTCGATCTCCCGGACCCAGCGCCGGAACTTTCCGCTCTCTCCCGGAGAGAGAGCCGAGGTCTCCCGCACGAGATCCTCCCTGAGCGTTGTGAGCCGCCCCTCGATCCCCGGCAGGTTCCACGTAAGCCAGCGGTGCATCTCTGTGTCCGTCACTCCCGTAGAGCATGAGCCTTTCGGAGACCACCGTAGATGACGACGTCTGCAATCCCGCGGCCGCCGAGGAGACGCATCGTCCGCTCGAGGAGGAAGTCCGAGCCGAGAACCCGGTCAGCCAGCCTCTTCGTCCTTGCTGCGGCGAGGAGTTCCCGACCTATCGCCGAACGCCACTCCCGCTCGTAGGCCGCGAGGGGTTCGCCGCGGAGCAGGTGGTCCGCCGCCGCAAGCCCGGCAAGCCGCCCGCAGATCATCGCGGTCGCGATCCCTCCACCGTTGGACGCGACGACGTGGCCCGCGGCGTCGCCGACGGCGAGGACGTTTCCACGGACGGTCTCCCTTATGGGCCCGGAGACGGGCACGAACCCGGCCTGGACGTCGCGGGCGGAGAAACCGTTGCTCGCGAGGAACGATCTCAGGAGAACCGGGACCGGGGTGCCCCTCTTCTGCACGCCGAGCCCGACGTTTGCACACCCCGGCTTCGGGAAGACCCATGCATACCCTCCGGGGGCGATGCGGTTCCCGAGGAAGAACTTCAGACGGTCGCCGAACTCCCCGTCGACCCGGCAGGTTATGGCGGGGGCGAGCACGGCGCTCCGTTCCATCCCGGCCGAGCGGCATACGCGGGAGAGCGGGCCGTCCGCGGCGACGACGACGCGAGCCTCGAGATCGCCCCGGCTGGTTGTTACCCGGCCGCCTTCCCGGCCGAGGAACGCCGTATCCGAAAGAAGCACGGCCCCCTCGCGAACGGCCGCATCCGCGAGATGCCGGTCGAACGCGTCCCTATCGACGGTGTAACCGGGGAG
>JAQVVW010000294.1 GCA_028698765.1 Methanoculleus sp.
GATAGCGGGGATGGAGGGGTGAGGGGGCGCGCAACTCCGGTGCCAGTTCCTCGTGCGAGGCCACGAAGGGTTTGACCGCCAACACCCATGCTTCCCGCACCTGACGGTGGTCGAACTCCCGTCCTGCGGAGGCGTCGTTCCCCCCGGGTAATATCCCCTTAGTCCACTTTATGATGAGATTCAGGAAGGACCGTGCACGGCTTTCCACCGGTTATCGCCACGCACTGCCCGCCCCCTCCCGGGGGCGGGAGGAGCGCGAAGCGCGGGCGGTGGGGGGACTAAAAGAGGTAGAGTGTCAATTTTGGGAGGGAGACCCCTCACCGTCCCCGGCTGATCTCGTCGACGGCCGCAACCAGGAGATCGATCTCCTGCTCCGTCGTGAAGGCCGCCATGCTCGCCCGTACCGTCCCTTCCGGGAGGTTCAGGTGCTCCATCAGCGGCTGGCAGCAGTGGTGCCCCGACCGCACCAAGATATCCGCATCCTCGTCGAGCATCTGCGCTGCCTCCTGCGGGTGGACACCGTCGATGGTGAACGAGACGACCCCTATCCGGGCGCCCGGTCTCGGGGCGGCATAGACCGTGACCCCGTCAATCCCGGAGAGCCCCGCGATCAGCCGGGCGGTCAGGCGTTCCTCATGTTGGTGGATCCGCTCCATCCCGATCGCCGAGAGGTAGTCCACGGCGACGCCGAGCGCGATCCCGCCGCCGACGTTCGGCGTGCCGGCCTCGTAGCGCTGGTAGCCCTCCGCGGCCACGTGCCCCTCCGCCGTCACGCTCGTGACCATCCCCCCGCCGAGGACCGGCGGCTCGATGAGCGCCTCGCGCATCCAGAGGACCCCGGTTCCCATCGGCCCGAACATCTTGTGCCCCGCAAAGCAGAGGAAGTCGCAGCCGAGTTCCGCGACGTTCACCGGCATGTGCGGCAGCGACTGTGCCCCGTCCACCAGGAGGAGCGCGTCGTGCTCCCGGCAGAGCCGGGCTATCTCGGGGACCGGTGTCGTCACGCCGAGGACGTTTGAAGCGTGGGTGACGGCGACGAGCCGGACGACGCCGCCGGCCAGGGTCTCTTCGAGCGCGGCAAGATCGAGCGCGTAGTCGGCGTCGATCCCGACCACGTCGAGCGCAACCCCCTGCTTCGCAAGCGCCCTCCAGGGGAGGAGGTTCGAGTGGTGCTCGAGGATGGTGGTCACCACGCGGTCGCCCGGCTTCCAGGAGAGGCCCTGCGCGACCATGTTGATCGCGTCCGTGGCGTTCTTCGTAAAGACCGTCACCCCTGCCTCACCGCCGACGAACCGGGCCACCTTCTCGTGGGCGTGCCAGTAGCGCTGCGTCGCGATCCGGGTCAGCCGGTGGACGCCCCGGCCGACGTTCGCCCGGTAGCGGTGCTCGAACTCGACCGCCGCCTCAACCACCGGCTCCGGCGAGAAACTCGTCGCTGCGTTGTCGAGATAGATGATGTCGCCGAGGATCGGGAAGTCCTTCCTGATCCCGTCCGCGACGGACTCGATCTCTGCCGGCGGTGCCGGCTCATGGGTATCCATACTTTTCATGATTGCCGCCCGGGCCTCCTTCTTCACCGGGGCCTCCTTCAGGGTGAAATCCTCGTTCACGGCGATCCCCCGCTCCCGGCAGACCTCGCGCATCTTCGGGGGCAGCGCCCGCCACCGCCAGAGCCCCCACTGGTGGTAGGCGTCCGGCAACCCGTTCTTCTCCGCCCACCGGACAAGGAACTCGTCCCAGCGATCCGTCAGGTCGGGGTGCATCTCCCGGAGCCCCTCGTACTCGCTCTCGAGCGCCGCCGGGCAGAGGTAGCAGCCTATCCGCTCAAGACCCTTCTCGTAGAGCGGGTTCATGGGAACCTCCTGCCACCAGAGGTAGAGGAAGACCTCGAGCGCCCGCCAGTTCCGGATCGGCGAGATGTTCAACTGCAGGGGATTTGCCGGGTTCTGGCTCGTCTCGTCGAGGTCGGCCCGGTTCCAGGACTCGTACCAACGGTTCCCCTGGATGGTGACGCAGGCGCCGGTATCGGCGAGGTAGATCTTCAAGGGGTGGAGTTTCAGGAGTTTGCAGCACCAACGGTGGTCCTTCCCCGGCGGACCCGCCTTCTCGACGGCCTGGAAGAAATCGCCGCCCTTCCGGACGATCTCGACGCCCTGCGACGCCACGAACTCCACCGTCTCGGGGAGTTCGATCCCGGTATCGATGAAGAACGCCTTCTCCACCCCTGCCTTGCGGGCGAGGTGGAGGACGGCGGTGCTGTCCTTGCCGCCGGAGAACGAGACGTTCGCGCACGGCCGGTCGTTCATGTGCTTTTTGATGGTCCGGACGGCGTTGCGTTCAAGGTTTTTTAAGTGGTAGCGGTTCCTCTCGATCACCACGTCCCAGCCCGGGTTGGGCCGGGTGCGGGGGGTGACGGAGACGAGTTCCTTCACCCGGACCTGGCCGTCCTTGACGACGCCGGTCCCGAACCGGTTCTTGTAGGCGACGATGACCGTCCCGTCGGGAACGGCGGTTGCGAGGGCGAACCGTTTCCCGCCGACGCGGCCCTTATGCGCGCGCACCGCGGGCTCGGCATCGAGATCGATGATGCCCCGCGTTGCGTGCCCCAGGATGTACGGGAGCGCCTCGGGGGCGATATCGAGGCTGAACTTCCGGGCGACCGGGTCGAACGCGAGCCAGCCGAACCGGTCGCCGTGGACGATCACGAGGTCGGCCCGGTCGGCGCCGCCGGTCTTGTTCAGGAGCACGACCCGGGGCAGGGGGACATTGCCGAACCGTTCGGTGAGAAGACGCTGTATGAGGGCCGTATCCGCTGCGAGGGCCGGGCGGACGTCGTGCGGCTGCAGGAGCTCGATCTCCCGGACTCTCGTCTTGCAGGAGCAGGTGC
This sequence comes from Methanoculleus sp., assembly GCA_028698765.1. The sequence continues at coordinate 2,888 of JAQVVW010000294.1, forward strand.
GCCCGATGAGGGGGACGTTGCACTCGTCGCACCAGTAGAGAACTTTTTTTACTGCCGGTTCGCGGTTCACTTGATGAATAGTTGGTTGCTGCAGACATTAAGTGAA
>JAQVVW010000295.1 GCA_028698765.1 Methanoculleus sp.
CCCCGGCGACGATTCGTGCACACTCGGCGGCAAGGGTGTAGTTGAGCCTCTCCGGCCGGTCATCGGGAGTATGAATAATCGCATGACTGTCCCGCTCGTAGAGCCGGAGCACGGGTATCCCCGCGGCACGGAAGGCGTGTTCGTCCCCCCGTGCAGCGTCCAGCAGCCGGGCCGGCGTCTCCTCGATACACGCCGACGGCGGGAGGACGTCAAGGATCCACCGGTGCTGCGGGAGCGTCGTCGCCAGCAGACGGTCCCCGGAGGCGATGCAGTCGAGGTTGATCTCGGCGACGATCCGACTGTGGAGGTCCGGGTTGTCGGCAAGCCACCGCCTGCTCCCGTCAAGCCCGGTCTCCTCGCCGCCGAAGGCGATGAAGTAGACCGTCTGGTTCAGGGGAGTGGCGTTGAGGATCCTGGCGACCTCGAGCATCGTTGCGACGCCCGCGGCGTTGTCGTCGGCACCGGGGGTCTCCGGGACGGTGTCATAGTGCGCAGAGATGACGACGATCCGGTCGCTCGCCCCCTCCCTGACGCCGATGATGTTCGAGGAGAGGGCCAGCGGCGGGTCGAAGTAGCAGTTGGTATACGAAAATCTCCCGGTGCTGACCGAGAGCCCGCGCTCCTCCATCGCGGTGACGATATAGGTCGCCGCTGCAGTCCGCTCCTCCGATCCTAACGCCCGCTCGAACGTGCAGAGGTCATACGTCATCTCCTCGATCCGTGCAGGATCGGCCGTAAGATTGTCGAGGGCGGCCGCCGGCGCGATCCCGGCGAGCACCACCAGGAGCACGGCGGCGACCCTTAGTATCAATGGTTGTCTCATGGTTCTCTCCCGTTTCAGGCGGCCCGCCTCCTGATTGGAGAGTTCGTCGTCGCGCTATAAGTGATTTCTGTGCCAGGAATCAACTCTTCGGGCTGCCGGGGATGCGGGCGGCGGCAGACTCCTCTTTGATAGTTCCGCGTGACAGGAAAACCCCGGCAGACGAAATAACGAAGGTCGTCTCATCGGTCGCCGGCAGGTGAGCGGGGCGGCAATCCCCCTTACCCTTCTCCCCGCAACGCCTCCGCCAGGCGCCCCCTCAGAATCCCGATGGTCTTCTCGTTCATCGCTCCGACGATGCCCCCGCACTTCACCAGAAACCGGGGAGCGGCCCGGATCAGTTAGTCGCAGAAGAGGTCGGGAATCTCTCGCGAGACGTAATACTGGGCGTCGACCCGTGCTCCCCTTGCCTTTTCCACGAGTGTCGCCTCCTCCGGAGTGAAGTAGTCTGAGAGAAGCCGTTCCATGAGCAGGATGGTGCAGGAATGGTTTTCACACCGTATTCCAATCCGCGTGAGGACTGCGTATAGGGAGAAGTACATCGCATAGTATGCGGTCGTTATCTTCCAGTCTGGTGATCGTCTGCATCGTCTCAAGGGCCTCTTCGGCCTTCCTCAGGTATGCCGAGGCCAGGGTTTCGTTCGGGGCGGTAAGGGAGATCCCGTTCTTGATCCGGCCGCACCATACAAGCTGGTCCATCATCCCACCGCCTTCTCGACGAAGTGTTCGGTGCCTTTGATCAGCACGTGGTTCCGGAGCACTTCCAGGAGAAAGGGGTCCGTATGGAGGTCACGGTTAAAGATATCCAGTGGGTAGACGGTGAGATGAATCTTGATGCCGTAGGTCTTTCCGATCCGCTCAATCTCCTCCACCCGGCATTCTCCGGCAACGAAAAGGTCGAGGTCGGACTCCTCGTCCGCGGTTCCTGCTGCGTGGCTCCCGAAGACCGCACCGCATCCCTCGATAAGGGGGATGATCCGGCTGAGAACTCCGGCGACGAAGGGTTCCTCCTCCCCAAAGCAGATCCTCCGGTAGACCTCCGCAAGGGTGCAGAAGTCCCGTGCGTGATCGCCCCGTTGCAGGGAGAACAACCGCGTCCTGCCCCTGGTGGCAGAACGGAGGACCTGCTTTGCCTCAAGGTATTCAAGGGCTGTCTGGGCCGTTCCGTGGCTGATGGAAAGGTATCTGGCAACCTCCCGGATGTACATCTCGTGATCGTAGCCCCGGGCGAAGAGGGAAAGGATCCTGAGATGGTCCTCTCGAATGTCCAATATTTTAGACCTATGTCCAGAATATTGGACAGTCCCCGGCATCAGGGTTCCGGTCGGCGGGTGGCTACCGGGATGAAGGGCCCCTCCCCGGTGCAGCCCGGGTTCCGGCCTGTTGCGGTTGTTCTGGGCTCGGAATCGATTGGATGGACTCGATGTGTAGACGCACGGCACACAAAAGGTTTATAGGAGAGCGTCGACGTCTCCACCGTGAATACCGGGATCGGTATCCCGGGACGCACCGGCAGGTGAAGATCGATGGAAGGAAAGCGACTCATGAACGGTACCGGTCGGGGAGGGCTGATCTGCATCGCTCTGCTGCTCTTCATCCTGGCCGGCAGCGGTATTGCGCATGCAGCCACGGGTCCGGGTGGAGACGTGCAGGCCAACCCGACAAACGGTGGGGCATCGGCAGCCGATCTGGAGAATTCCCGGCAGATCGTGCTTGCCGAGCCCGCAGATACGACGACGTACCAGGGATCCGGGGGTGTGTTCAGCGTCTTCTACAACCCCGTGTACCTCGGGTGCGCTCTTGGGGCCGTGATCGTGCTCGCGGTGGGGTACGTCCTCATCCGGAGGTTCCGCGGGAAGGACGCACCGTGAGTCTGCTCCTCTTTCCGGCCGTCGCCTTCGTCCTCGCATGGCCGTTCGCTCTTATAACTCTGGTCGGGAAGCTGGGACCGGAAAAGCGGCGCCCGGTGGTCTCGCTCGGGATAGGAATCGTGGCGGTGGCGTCCGGCACGATCGGTACGATCTATGCCGGCGCTCCCGCGAGCCCGCTGGTATCCGGGATAATCCTGCTCTCGATGGTTACGGTCTCGGCATCCGCCGTGACGACGGCGTGTTTCCTGTTCAGAAACGTTGCTATGAGTAGTAGAAGACTGTGTGCTGCAGCCGGGTCG
>JAQVVW010000296.1 GCA_028698765.1 Methanoculleus sp.
AGGAGATCTACCCGGCGGTTGCCGACCCGGATACGGGAGCGTTCTGCGCGAATATCGCCCGGTTCTGGGAGGAGCACCGCCTGGGAAGGGTCGAGGCCGCGGAGACGAAGCCGCTCGTCCTCCTCGTCTACGACTGCTTCGAATGCGCCGACCTCCCGGTGACGGGAAAGCCTGCGTGTGCGTTCGACTCGGGCATCCTCCGGGCGCTCTTCTCCCGCCACTACAACCGGCCGGCAGAAGTGGTCGAGACCCGGTGCTACTCGATGGGGTTCGATCACTGCCGGTTTGAGATAGTGCCGGTCGAAAGCGAGGAAGAGACGAAAGACAGACCGGACGATACCGGATAACATCGGACAAAAGGAGATAAAACCCATGCGATAGCCGGGAATCGAACCCGGGCTAGAGGCTTGGGAAGCCCCTGTCCTACCGCTAGACTACTATCGCACCTGGTACCAGTACATGTTGACCCGGGAGGAGATTAATCATTCGGCTCACCCGCAGCCATAACAGGGTGGTAACGGGGCAGGGTGAGCACGAAGGCAGCCCCCTCCCCGGAACGACCGGGGACCCGGTCGCCAACGAGGATGCTTCCCCCGTAGCGCTCGATGAGCATCCAGACGATGTAGAGGCCGAGGCCCTTCCCGATCTTCTTCGTCTCTCCGCGCTGGTAGCGCTCAAAGATACGCGGTTTGAAGGCGTCGGGGATCCCCGGGCCGGTGTCGGCCACCGTCACCATGACCGCATCCCCTTCCTCCCGGACGCTGATGATGATCTCCACGCCCGCCCCCCCGAACTTCGTGGCGTTGCCGATGAGGTTCGTGAAGACCTCGCCGATGAGGTCGTCGGCGATGACCGTTGCGTCCACGCCACTACAGGTGATGCGGGAACCTGCGTGGTAACTGCAGAGCCCCCGGATCACGGGTCCAAGCGAGACCGGCCCGAGTTCCGCGGGTCCGGCCTTGAGTCTGCGGAGCGTCGATACGTTCCGGATGATCTCGTTGCTCTGGTGAACGGCCGCAAGCGACTTTTCGACCATAGCCCCGTCCGACCCGGCAGCGTACTCGAGGTACATCTGCAGGTAGCCCATCGCCGCCGTGTTCGCGTTGTTGATGTCGTGGGTGAGGATATCCACGTAGAGGTTGACCTCCGCGACCGCGGCGTTCGCCTCCTTGAGGTAGCGGTTGGCGGAGGCAAGCGCCTCCTCGAGATCCTCATGCAGCATCCCTTTCACGACTGCGTTGCCGATTTCGTCGCCGATGCCGAGAAGAATCTCGCGATCGCTCCGTGAGATCGTCTCTTTCCTCCTGCTCCCGAGTGCGACCCACCCCACCGGCCCGTCGTCGCCGAGGAGGGGCGCCACGGTAAGAAGCCGGAACCCGGAGCCCGGATACTTCTCCCCGGTGCAACGCACCTCGCCCGGCGCGACGAAATCCCGGCAGAACGGGTCGTCCCGGCGCACCGTCGCCGGCAGGTCGAATCCCGTTCCTTCCCGGGCGCAAAGGACCGCCGTTTCGCTCCCGGGGTGCATCAGGTAGATCGCCCCGGCGTCGAACTCGAGCAGGGAGACGGTCTTTGCGAGCGAGACCCGGAGAAGGTCGTCGAACTTGCGGGACGCGGTCGCTGCGGCGACGACCCCGTTGACGACCTGGAGATACCGGTACTCCCCGCGCATCGCCTCTTCAACTCGTTTGCGCTCGGTGATGTCACGGATGGACAGGACCAGCTGTTCCGGGGCGTCCCCATCCTTTGCATGGAGGGTGACCGAGACCTCTGCGGGCCATTCGGTTCCGTCAAGCCTGCGAAGCATGCACTCCCCCGGGGCAGGCGTCTTCCCGGAGAGGACCCGCTCCCGGTAGGCCCGGGCGGCCGCGCGATCTCTCTCTGCGAACAGAGTATCCGGGTACCGCCCGACCAGATCCTCCCGCCCGGTCGCACCGAAGAGCCGGATCGCCGTCGTATTCGCCTCGACGACCTTTTTCCCCGGATCGGTGAGGAGGATCCCGACATCGGCGGTGTTGAGGAGAACCCGGAATGTCGCCTCAGAACGACGGAGCCGGCTCTCCCGCGCATTCAGGCGGCCGGAAAGGTACGATACGACGGCGGCGACGATGAGGAAGAACCCCGCGCGGAACAGGGCGTTCAGAACCTCCAGCCCATCGCCCGGTATGAAGAAAAGCACCTCTGCGACGTAGCCAGCAGCAAGCACGCCGGCAAACGCGATGCCACGGTCGGGGTAACGGTAGGCCGCAAGGACGATCGGAACGTAGAAGAGGTGGGAGACGACAACGGATATCCCTACCGAGAGGCAGTACGCCATAGTGCCAAACGCAATGAGGGCCGAGGCGATGATGGCACAGGGGAGAAGGTACATACTGCCAAACGCATTCTCGGGTCGTTGATGCGGACGACCACCTATCATAGAATATTATCGCTCCAGAGAGGGATAAATCCTCACTGGTGCATCGTGCCACCTTATTTTAGGAATTTCAGGCGTGTCCCGGGACGCCCACCACGGTCTCACGCGAAGTGCGAGCGCAAGCGGAGTTTGAGCACCCCCGGCTTCGAGCCGCGATGGACGCGAAGACTGAGCGATACCTGCCGGCAACTTCACTTCGCACCTTACGGTGCTCATGCTCCTGCCATTCGGGCAGTCGCCCTCCTCTGTGTGAGGGGGGCGATATAGAGAACAAAGTCTCACGCAGAGGAGGGCGAAGGATGCGAAAGGCGGCATAGAAGATTTATAGATGTAGGCGGCAACAGCCACCAGTCGCATGTTTCCCGGGATCCCGCGCCCATCCGATACCCTTAAGATTCCTCCCGGAGAATATGATGCAGCACGATCACGTGCTGACTGTGGTAAGTCCGACGTGCTCCCGGAAGCACTGCCCGCAAGGGCTCGGGATTACAGAGATTAGTCAGTAAAAGGACTCTTTTCTGGACTTAACATAGTATATCTATCGGAGGTGCATGAATGGCAAGAA
>JAQVVW010000297.1 GCA_028698765.1 Methanoculleus sp.
CCGGGGACGCCCGGGCCGAACGCCCGCGTCGCGCCTTTGCGATGGACGCAGACCTCCGTCGAGACCCCGCCGACGTCGTGGCGCTCGAACTTCGCGACGTTGTGCGCGACGTCGTAGATGAGCCGCATCTCATCGTAATCGATCCCGAAGAGGCGTGCGAAGACCTTCCTCGCTTCGTGCATGATGACCTGCCGGTTTGCCCAGGCGTAGTTTGCGGCCGAGACCATGCCCCCGTAGTAGGCACGGCCTTCCGGGGAGTCAAGGGGGGCGCAGGCGAGTTGCCGGTCGGGGAGACGTATTCCGTACTTGGGAAGCGCGCCTTCGAGCGTCCGCAGGTAGTCGGTCGCGACCTGGTGACCGAGGCCGCGTGATCCGCAGTGCACCATGAAGCAGACCTGCCCTTCGGCGATCCCGAAGGTCTTTGCCGCTTCGGGGTCGACGATCTCCCGCGCCACCTGGACCTCCAGGAAGTGGTTGCCGGCGCCGAGCGTCCCGAGTTGCGGCAAACCCCGCTGGCGCGCTTTGGCGCTGACCGCGTCGGGGTCGGCGCCCGGCATCGCTCCCTCGCCCTCGCACCGGACGAGGTCGGCCTCGGTGCCGAGCCCGTGCTCGACCGCCCACCGGGCGCCGTCGACCATGACCGCGGTGAGATCCTTGTTCGAGACCCGCAGGTTGCTCTTTCCTCCGACGCCTGTCGGCACGGCGGCAAAGAGCCGCTCGATCACCTCACGCTTCTTGCCGGCGAGATCGGCCTCGGTGAGCGGCGTCGTGATCAGCCGGACGCCGCAGTTGATGTCAAACCCGACCCCGCCGGGGGAGATGATCCCCTCGGTCATATCGAACGCGGCGACGCCGCCGATGGGAAACCCGTATCCCCAGTGGATGTCGGGCATGGCAAGCGAGTGCTTCACGATCCCCGGGAGCGTCGCGACGTTCGCGAGCTGGCGGACGGCTCCCTCTTCGAGCGTCTCTGCCAATTCCCGGGAGAGGAAAAATCGCCCGGGTACCCGCATCTCGGGAACGTATCCGATAGGAACCTCCCATTCGAGATCCCCGATCTTATTGATTCCGGTAAGCATGGCAATCACTCAGATATCGAAGATGATCTCCACCACGTAGCCCTCTTCTTCTTTAACGATTTCGAGCCCGAAGTAGGATATGCCTTTGATGAGCGCTCCCGCCGAGTGCCGCGCGGGGTCGAACGGCTCGCCCCTGAGGTGGGCGGAGAGCCGGGTGCCCCGAAGATCGACGTCGAAGGTGCAGAAGACGGTGTTCTCGACCTCGGTGACGAAGAGCAGTTCCGAGAGGTAGTCGATGAGAAGCGATTCGAGGTTCTCCGCCTCGATCTCGATCCTCCGCTCGACACCCCGGTCATCGCAGGGGCCATACATCACGTGGAACATCGCGCGGCCTGCCTCGGCAAAGAGTTCGGCCAGATCCGCGCCCCGCACCCGCATAAGGACATCGGCGGTGTGCTCCAGTTCTTCGAAACTCATGATCAGAAGTCTTCGTAGAATATGGGGATCATTCCCCTGTGGATGGAATCAATGTAGCGGGCCTGGTACTTCGAGATATAGACGGTATAATCCCCGATCTGAATCTGCAGGTCGGTCGCCTTCGGTGGTTTGACCGCTACCGGCAGGAGGATGGGCCCGCTACAGGATGTGCTCACCCGGAAGTCGCGTTTCCTCTGGAGGATATACGATCGGACATCCTCCGTGACATATATGCCCTGTGACTGGCCTGGCTCCTCAACATCGCTCTGCATGGTAGTCTCTCATATTGGCGGCGAGGCTAAAAAAGTGGTATGGTTTTCGGGAACTACGTCGCCACGAGGACGTTCGCCACCACGTCCACGTACTGGTCCTTCAACTCGTAGATGGAGTTCGTTCCCTCTGCGTTGCGCCTCACGTGCAGGATGCCTATACGGGATGCGATGATGCCTACCATCGACGCAATGGAGTGATAACTGACCGAGAACTGCTCCTGCAGTTTCTCATGAATCTGGGGTATGGTGAGAGATTTCACTTTGACGAACAGATTGAGTAACTCATGCCGGATACCGTCCCGGTCACGTGAGAGATAACCTTTGAGTCGAGATTCTATCTCTTTTTTGAGCTCACCGGGCGATCTCATATGTGGTAGTAATTCGGGATTTTATATATATCTTTTCTTTTCACTCGTTTAATTGGGTATTCTGCCAGGAGGACGACAATTGTCTGACGAAATTGCCCCATGTCGCGTATCGTGGCGTTTTTTTCATTAATCCGTGATATTATTGGTTAGATATACTTTTAACGGAAAATAATCGTGATCCAGTGGCGGCGCCTATCTACATCCTGTCTTCACGGCGCGCATATGCTGCACCCTCCTCGCCAGAAGTGTGGACGCCGCCGGGCGCGCATGCGCCGGAGCGATTTAGGGGTAGTTCACGATCTCTATTCCGCCATCCGCCGGGCGCGCATGCGCCGGAGCGATACCCCGTGAGGAAACGCCCCGGAGATGGTGTCCTCCTGCGGTGCCCGGCCGGGATCCTGTTCTTACCGGGTATTTCAGTAATATTCGGGCGGATTTCGGGTTCCATCGTATATCCATGGAGTAACCCTTTAACCTATCACACCCGAACACTATTGTAGCATGGAATTTTCCGGATATGACATCAACAAATACTCTCCGCGGCAGATGGTAGCGCTGCCTCTCGTCCTTCTCCTCCTTGCCGGGGTTTTGCTTGGCTACACCATGCTCACCACCGGCCTGCCCCTGACACCGGGCATCGACTTTGCGGGAGGAACGGCGGTCACGGTCTTCACATCCGACAGCAGAGAGACGATTGAGGCAACGTTCGCCGGATATCCGCTCCTATCGGTGGGTGAGGGTGTCGGCAATGGGAAATACATCCAGTTCGGCCCGATGGGCGATGACCGGTTCCAGAGCCTCACCGCGCTCATCAACGAGAGGTATCCCGATGCAAAGGTAG
>JAQVVW010000298.1 GCA_028698765.1 Methanoculleus sp.
GTCTTTCGCCGCGGGTCCGTTAGTCTTCCTGAACTCTCTGTTGCGGTCGCCCCGGACCGAGCAACCCGGCTCCGCCGGCGGATATTCCGATGCTCACCGCAGCCATCCCAGCCTGTAGAAGACCCAGCCGACCCCGAGCATCGCAATCAGGGTCCAGACGGTCACCTGCCAGAGGTAGAGGCTGAAGGGGATGTCGAGGGTGTTCATCCCGAGCATCTGCCCGACAAGCGTCGGGATCAGCACGAGGGCCGAGAGGACGGCGATCACCCGCATCGCCCGGTTCATCTCGTAGGAGACGGTGTTGATGTGGACGTCGATCAGGGAGAGAAGCCCTTCGCGGATGTTCCCGGCGGTCTCGTGCAGGTAGTCCGTCTCGCTTGCGAGGGCATCGAAGATACTCTTCTCCCCTGTCCACGATTCTGTAGCCGAGATGCTTCTTGCGAGGATCGTCGTCACCTCCCTCTCGTGAAAGAGGTTTGAGGCCAGAACGCTGCTCACCCGCTTGAACTGGAAGACGGTATCGAGGAAGTTCTTCGGCATCTCGTTGTTGGGCGTCTCCTCAAGCCGCATCAGTTCGGCCTCCAGCTCCGCGAGGATCCGCGCGTAGTTCTCGTTGATACGGTCAAGAGATCCGTAGAGGACCCGGGCGTCCAGGGGCACCCCGGGGAGGGCGCTCTCGTCGAGACCCGCCCGGGTCTGCTCGAAGAAGTGGTCTTCTGCCATTGAGACGGTGACGATCTTCGTCTCCCGGTGCAGGATGATCAGCCCTGTGGTCGTCACGACCTGGGTCCGCGCCCCTTTACGAACCCGGTCCGTCCGTTCTGGCTCCTGCACGAAGATGAGCCGGGTTGTGCCGGCAACCGTTATTCCCGGGCGCGAGGGGCGCATGAGTTTACTCTCGAGGAAGACGGCGGGGATCCCGAGGAGGTCGGAGAGGACCGGGAAGTCCAGCCGGGATACACCGGAGATGTCAAGCCAGGCCCCGACCGAGGGGTCCTGGAGATACCGCTTTCCCTCCTCTGGAGTGAGGCCATCGATCACGCTCCCGGGTTCTCCCACCACCCCCCGGATCCGCATCGTCGAGAACGCTGGCGGTGCTGGTCCGGCAACGGTGACCTCCGGCTCGATCCGCCGTTCCACGGACCGCCCGCCGGCCGCCGCCACCCGGACCACCCGGAGGAGCCGGAGCGCCGGTGAGGACCGGGCAAGGGTCGAACCGGCGACCGGCACCACCTCTAATACTGGGAGCGTGATGATGACGAGGTCGAGGAGGTGCCAGCGGTCCAGGAAGTGGCTCACCGGGTCCTCGGCAAGCCCCAGTTTGAGGACGTACTCGAGGACGAAGATGGCGATGATCACGGTGTCGGCGGTATTCAGGAACTCGATGAGGGGTCCGGGAAGGGATGGGAAGAGGAGGGGGAGGATGACGATGGGGGCCATCACCAGACCGAGGAAGATCATCAGGCCGTCCGGGAGGAGGAGGTAGACGAGGTCCCGCAGAGCCGCTTTCCGCCCCGGCCGGCTCTCTCCGGCGGGGTTCTCCTCCCCTAAAGGCCGGTTTTCCAGCATACGATCCAGTCCCGGTTCTTCAACCTTCAGCCACGGTCCGGGCGAGATGAGGGGCTCGCTGCATATATAATAACGGGTCACGGGGCCGGCTGAGGATCGGGGAGGCAGGTCCGGCAGCGCGAAAGAATTATCTCATCTCTCCCGGAGTCCCCGCATGGTGATTGATACGTCAGTGCGTCCTTTCCGGGTCGAGACTTCCCAGCCGGTCCTGAACGACCTCCGGGATCGGCTCTCCCATACCCGCTTTCCCGACGAGGTCGAGGGCACGGGCTGGGACTCCGGCACGAACCTGGACTACATGATGGAACTGATCGATTACTGGCTGAACCGGTTCGACTGGCGGGCCCGCGAAGCGGAGTTGAACCGGTTCACCCATTACCGTGCCGATATCGACGGGCTGGGTATCCACTTCATCTGCGAACGGGGGAAAGGGCCCGACCCGCTCCCGATCATCCTCACGCACGGCTGGCCGGACTCCTTCTATCGCTACGCTAAGATCATCCCGATGCTCACCGACCCGGCGGTGTATGGCGGTGACCCCGCCGACTCGTTCGACGTCATCGTCCCCTCGATGCCCGGCTACGGGTTCTCCGATCGCCCGCACGAGCGCGGCATGACATCGGCGCGGATCGCCGAGATCTGGGCGCGACTGATGACCGATGTCCTCGGCTATAAGCGGTTTGCCGCAGGTGGCGGGGATATCGGGAGCGGGGTCTCCCAGTTCCTGGCGCTCGGGCATCCCGGGAGGGTCGTCGGCCTCCACCTCACCGATCCCGGGTTCTTCTCTCTCGGCGTCGATATCCCCGACCTCTCGGAGAACGAGAGGCGGTATTTCGATGCGATCCAGCAGTTGTGGACGCAGGAAGGCGGCTACAACATGATGCAGTCGACAAAACCGCAGACCCTCGCCTACGGGTTAAACGACTCGCCCGCCGGTCTCGCCGCCTGGATCGTCGAGAAGTTCCGCTCCTGGAGCGACTGCGGCGGCGATATCGAGCGGCGTTTCAGCAAGGACGAACTCCTCACGAACATCATGATCTACTGGACGACGGAGACGATTGGGTCGTCGGTCCGGCTCTACTACGAGAACCTGCACAGCTTGCCGTTAGACTTCCTCAAAGAGCGTATCGCTGTCCCGGTGGGGATGGCCGTCTTCCCGAAGGACTTCATCCCGCCCCCCCGCGAATGGGTGGAACGGAGGCTGAACGTGGAGCGTTGGACCGGGATGCCGCGGGGCGGCCACTTCACCGCGATGGAGGAGCCGGACCTCTTTGTTCGGGATATCCGGGAGTTCTTCCGCCCCTTGCGGGCGGAGTACCGGGAGGTTTTGGGGGTGTCGCTATGACGGTGCGGCCCTACACCATCAGTGTCCCGGAGGAGACGCTCGACGACCTGCGGG
>JAQVVW010000299.1 GCA_028698765.1 Methanoculleus sp.
CCGGGGACGTAGGCGCCGATCCGGGATAACGGGGTCGTCTTGACCCCGAGGGTGATCCCCGGCTCCACCTCCTGCAGCCAGAGGTCGCGCCCGCGCTGCAGTTCATGGAACCGGCTGATCCGCGCCTCCGCCTCCACGAGGCTCGCGACCAGCTGCGCGTCCACCTCGTCGTAGGCCGCCTCCCGCTCCTCCTCGGTGACGGCGATCTCTCTGAGATCGATTCCGTCGAACTTCTTCGTCAGGTCGATGAGGGCGGCGTCGCCCTCTGAGCGCACCCTCCCGATGATCTCGGAGACCGGCCCCTTCACCCGGTCGAGGTCCGACCGCCGTCCCGCGATCCAGGTCTCGATATCCAGCGCCTGCCACATGAGGAAGAGAGTCGGCGGGCGGGAGCGTTAAGGTTTCGACCCCTGCCCCGCCGGGGAGGGGGATTAAGTGAGATCGTTTACCATAGTTCATTTGTTTATTATTATAAAAATAACTAAATAGGTTGCCGCAGGATTGCCCCACCGTATGGCACGAAGAACGTGGGTGCCCATCCTCGGCATCATGATGATAATGTTCGCCGCCTGCGCCGTCACCGTCACGGCACAGGAAGCAGCGGACCCGGGCGTGCTCCGGATAGCAACGACGACGAGTCTCTATGATACAGGACTTCTTGACGAACTTGAACTGATGTACGAGAACACCTCCGACGTGGACGTGCAGATCACCGCCCAGGGCACCGGCCAGTCGCTCGATACCGCACGACGCGGCGACGTCGACCTGGTGCTCGTCCATTCGCCGTCGCTTGAGCAGCAGTTCATCGACGAAGGCTACGGCATCAATGAGCGGTGCTTCGCCTACAACAACTTCCTCATCGTCGGGCCGGAGTCCGACCCGGCGGGGATCGCGAACATGACCCCGGTGGAGGCCTTCCAGGCGATCTACACCGCAGGCACGAACGAAACGCCGGGCGTGGCGTTCGTCTCCCGTGGCGACGATTCCGGTACCCACACCCGGGAGAAGGAGATCTGGACGGCGGCCGGCTACAACTACACCCAGAATATCCAGGACTCCGGGAACTGGTACCTCGAGACCGGGAGCGGCATGGGAGAGACCCTGACCATCGCCAACCAGCAGGAAGCCTACACCCTCTCCGACATCGGGACTTACCTCGCCTTCCAGGACCAGTTGAACCTCGTACCGCTTGTCACCGAGGGCGATCAGCTCATGAACCGCTACAGCGCAATCGCGGTCAACCCCGAGATGGCGCAGGGCGTCAACATCGATGAGGCGAACAGGTTCATCGACTGGATCACCACCAACGAGACCAAGGAGTTCATCGGGAACTTCGGCGTCGAGGAGTTCGGCCAGCCGCTCTTTGTGCCCCTCTACGCACCGGAGTGCACGGAACCGCCGTTCAACTGCACCACCTGCTCATCAGGAGAGACGAACACCACGGCGTGACGCGGGATACAGGCTCCCGTCACCGGTCTTCATCCGGCGGGCGGGAAAAACCCATTCCCCAAACATCTGCGGCTGTCCGGCATCGGCGCCCTTTCCCGCTCTCCCTGCGGTTAAGAGAAACCCATTGACCCCCCCTGAAGAGATAACTATATATTAGCGATCTGCGTGCTAACGTGCTGTTATGAAGAGAAACGTTGCCATTCTATCGACTCTCGCCATCTCGATCCTGCTCATCCTCTCCGCCTGTGCGGGATGCACGGGGACGGCGCCCGAGGGAAACGAGACGCCGGGCGCCACGACCGCTCCCGCGGGCGGGGCGAACGTCGTGCGGATCGCCACCACGACAAGCCTTGAGAACACCGGGCTGCTCGCGGAGCTCGAACGGATCTATGAGAACGAGACCGGGGTGGACCTCCAGTTCATCGCCCAGGGGACAGGCCAGTCCCTCGATACCGCACGCCGCGGTGACGTCGACCTCGTGCTTGTCCACGCCCCGGCGCTTGAGCAGCAGTTCGTGGACGAAGGTTACGGCATCGACCCGCGCTGCATCGCCTATAACTACTTCATCATCGTCGGGCCGAAGGAGGATCCGGCAGGCATCGCGAACATGAGCGCGGTGGAAGCATTCAAGGCCATCTATCTCGCCGGCACGAACAACACGCCGGGCGTGGCCTTCGTCTCCCGCGGCGACAACTCGGGCACCCACTCCCAGGAGAAGACGCTCTGGAAGGAGGCGGGCTACAATTACACGACCGATATCCTGGACTCCGGGGCCTGGTACGTCGAGGCCGGCAAGGGCATGGGCGACACCCTGATCCTCGCGAATGAGAAGAAGGCCTACACGCTCTCCGACGAGGGAACCTACCTCTCATTTAAGGATCGGCTTACCCTGGTGCCGGTCATCACCGAGAGTGCTGAACTCATGAACCGCTACAGTGCAATCGCGGTCAACCCCGCGAAGTACCCGGGCGTGAATGCAAGGGGAGCCGCGGACTTCATCAACTGGCTCATATCCGACGAAGGGAAGCAGCTGATCGGCGACTTTGGGAGGGCCGAGTTCGGGAAACCGCTCTTTGTGCCGCTCAACGCACCCGAGTGCACGCAGCCGCCGTTCAACTGCACCTGTGCGGAGCCGGTGCCCATGCCCGCGTGAAGCCGCGCGCCAGGAGAAGATAGGGAGATGTGGATAACGTAATTGGAAGGGAGGGTGAGGGGATGTGGTGAACGGGAACCCGATCGTCGAGGGATTCATCGAGGCGATCGAACTCATCATCGCCCTCGACCCTCAGGTGGTGGAGATCACCATCCGGTCGCTCTACGTCTCCCTCACCGCCACCTTCTTCGCGGCGCTGATCGCCCTGCCGCTCGGGGCGCTGATCTACTTCTACGAGTTCCGGGGGAAGCATGCGGTCGTCTCCACGCTGCAGACGCTGTATGCGCTCCCGACGGTCATCGTCGGCCTGGTCATGTTCCTGATGCTCTCGAACATCGGCCCCTTCGGGTTCCTCCGCCTCCT
>JAQVVW010000017.1 GCA_028698765.1 Methanoculleus sp.
GGATGTCCCCCGGGACGAGGCCGCGCTCTACAAAGATCCGGCGGTAGTAGGGGACGTTTTCGTAGGCGTGGTCGAGCAGGCGCGAGAGTTCCCGGGCCTGGTAGGCCGCGAGGTCTTCCCGGCTCCATCCCCGGGACTCCCGGAGGAGGGCGTAGGTCTTTCGATAGACGTTATAGGCCGGGAGAAGCCCGAGAGCTTTTGCAGTGAACGATTCCCTGCCGCAGATCCTCTCTCCCAGACGAATCATGCCTGCCGTTCTCCTTCTCATCTGTTCTTCTGTCATATCTGCCGAAGACGATTGTACCGCCTCACCAGTTCCTGGCCTTCACCGGTCCCTCTCTGGCTGTTTTCCAGGGGGTCCACCCGGATGTCTGTCCACCGGTGCATCGGGATAGTATACCCCCAAACAACGTATATAAGAATTGGCATGCCGTCATCTCTCGCATTCGGCATCAGGGTTTTATGGGCAAACGGATCGCCCTCCGGGCGGCAGGCGGCGGTCATTGGGATCTGGTTCTTCTCTGCAGACTGCCCGATTCCCCGGATTTCCTGTCAGGGAATACCTTTTTGGAAACATGACCCGTTAATCTGTCGAATTGGATAAACTATAAATATGCGAATGCCTATCAGGGGTATGTCTTGGTAAGATAAGGCGACAGTCGCCGGGACGTGTATCCTCGTGCCGAGGATGCATTCCCGGAAGGGGGGGATTATAATTCTAGACAGGGCCGTACCTGATAGCAGTAGCAGCGCAGAGACCTTCATAGGTCACTCATCGGAGAGCGATATCTTAAACGAGATCCGGACACTGGCCGGCGGGCTGCGCAAACGGAATGGAAGCGCCCCGGAAAACCTTGATTTCACGGTTCCCGTCGGATGGGAGGAGCGGATCGGGCATCTCGACGACCAGCCCATCCGACGGCTGATCATCTTCCTCCGTTCCACGGGGTGCGAGTGGGTCGAGAAGACGGGGGGGTGCACCATGTGCGGATTCTACTGTGCAACCTCCCGGGGCAGGGAGGTCTCGGCGGACGAGTACGTCGCGCAGTTCGAGCACGTGATGGACGCCGTCGATCTTGGGGATTACCCGATCGTCTCGATATACAACGACGGCAATATCTTCAACGAACGGGAGATGCCGGTCGCCGCCATCGAGAAGATCTGCTCCTACATCGACGGCTACAAAAACATCAGGAAAGTGGTCGTCGAGTCGAGAATCGATTACTCCCCCGACGAGCACGTGGCGAAGATGAAGAAAGCCCTGAACGGGCGGCAGCTCGAGGTGGCGTTTGGGTTCGAGTCGGCGAACGCCCAGGTGATGAACCTCTGCATCAACAAAGGGTTCTCGGCGAACAACTTCGACGTCTTCCATTCGAGGATGCAGGGGATGGGCGTGCTGACGAAGCCGCTCCTCCTGGTAAAACCCCCGTTCCTCGCCGAGGGAGAAGCGATAGAGGATATCCTGCAAACCATCTCCTACTGCATCTCCCGCGGGATCGACTACGTCGACCTCGAGGTGACGACGGTCGAGAAGAACACCGTCGTGCATGAACTCTGGAAGAACAACCTCTACCGCCCGCCGTGGCTCTGGACGATCGTCGAACTCCTGCAGCAGTGCCGGGAGCGGTTCGGGGACCGTGCTCATGTCTACGTCAGCCCCTGGAACTACTCGGTCGAGTCGCTCGACTGGGCCCGGAACTGCGGGAAGTGCGATGCCGGGATCACCGGGGCGATCCAGCGCTACAACTCCCACTTCGATACGGCGGAGTTCGACGGTCTGGACTGCTCGTGCCGGGAGGAGTGGTATGAGGCCGTCGTGGCGCAGGAGACACGCACGATCCCGGAGCGGATCCGCGAGCAGCTGGCGTATACCCGGAGTACCCGGCTCTCGTCCCCGTAAACGCTTTTTTTTGTATCGGTTGTGAACCCACTGTCCGGCGTCCGGGTCTCCCGGGCGTTTTTTTGTGGGTGCGATGTTTTGAAGGAGCGGAGCGTGAGCGCCGTAAGGTGCGGATGGGACGGGCGAGACGTCAGGGGCTTGAGGGGCCGTTATTGGAGTATTACGCCTGAATCTCATCACCTGTGGGTATGGGGGAGACCCTGGAAAGGTACTGTACACGGCTTCCCACTGAGTATCGCCGCGCACTGCCCCGCCCCCCTGCGGGCGGGGGAGGAGGCCGAAGGCCGGGCGGGGTGGGGGCTACAGGAAAGTCTTACACGGTAGAGACAGGGGAGGGCGGATACTTCCCCCGCCCCGCGATGACGATATCACCACGCACTGCTCTCGCTGTGGCGGGTGCAAAAACCTGTTCTCGCCGCTAAAATCGCATCACAACCCGACCCGCCCGATATCGATCTCCTGCACCGCCCCGGTGTCGATCGACTCCCATGCCGCAAACGTCGCGAGCGTCGTCGCGACGCTTCCGGCGAAGTCCGGCTCCTCGCCCTTCACGAACGCCAGGAGTTCCTCGGCAAACCCCTTCTCCTGGGTGAGCCACCGCTTCTCCCGCGAGACCTTCCCCTCCCGCCGGAGTTCGAGGTCGCGGAAGTCGGTGATCCTCCCGACCGCATTGCCGGCGAAGACCTCGACCGTCTCTTTGGGGTAAGACCGATCCCCGAGCGTCGTGTAGGTGACGGTGCCGAGCGATCCGTCATCGAACGTCAGGGTCGCCTGGAAGTTGTCATACTTCCGGAGCGTCCCGGTCGGCTCGATCGCCCGGGCGACCACCTGGACCGGCCGTGCCCCGGTGATATACTGCATGAAGTCGATGAAGTGGCAGCACTCCGATATCAGCATCCCGCCGCCCTGCTCGTCGTCGTGCACCCAGTGCTCGGGCGGGATCTGCCCGGCGTTGACCCGGTAGTGCAGGACGGCGGGGGTCGCCCGGTTTGCGAAGAACCCCTTCATCTTCACGGCGAGCGGGGAGTGGCGGCGATTGAACCCGACCATCAGCCGCTGCCCGGACTCGCCTCTCGCCTCGACGACCCGGCGGAGGCTCTCGATATCAGTCGCAAGCGGTTTTTCCACGAAGACGTCTTTTCCGGCACGCAGCGCATCGATCGCCATCGGTGCGTGGAGATCGTTCCTCGTCGCGATCATCACTGCGTCGATATCGGGGTCGTCGAGGATCCTCTTGTAGTCGGTGGTGCAGTAGGCGAACCCGTACTTCTTCGCGACCGTCTGCGCTGAGAGCCCTGTTGCAGTCGCAAGCCCCCCGAGGTTCACCGGGAGGCCGGCGAGGTGCGGGTAGAGGGCGCTCTGGGCGTGGACCCCGGCGCCGATGCACCCGAGCGTCCGGGCCGCAGCCGGAGCCTTCTTCTTTCGTGTGCCGGGCTGTGTGAGGGGGACGACGGTGCCGGATGCGCCCGAACCGTTCGGGCTGTACTGCAGGAGAACCCCGATGAACCGTTCCTTCCCGGTGTTGATGAGGTCGTAGGCCCCCGGCGCCTCGTCGAGCGGGAACGTATGGGTGATCAGGCGGTCGAGGTCGATCTTCTTCTGGCGCACCAGTTCGAGGAACGCCTCCATGTTCCTCTTCTCCGTCCACCGGACATAGATCGGGTAATCGATCCCCCGCTCCTCGTAGTTTCGGTCGTACCGGCCGGGGCCGTAGGAGCGGGAGACGCCGACCTCCGCCTCTTTCTCGTAGAAGACGTCCCGGGGCACGTCCAGGCCGACGTTCCCGACGACCACGACCCTGCCCTGGTTCCGGACCAGGCGCCCGGCGGCCTCGATGGGTGCGCTCGACCGGGTGGCCGCGGTGATGATGACCGCGTCCGCACCGAACGGCGAGAACGCCCGGACCCTCTCGAAGAGGCCGTCGTAGTTCGAGGCGACGTCTGCGCCGAGGTCCCTGGCAAGCGCGAGTTTCTCGGGGTCGATATCGATCCCGATCACCCGGCACCCCGCGGCTTTGAGGATCTGGACGGCGAGAAGCCCGATCAGCCCGAGCCCGATCACTGCGACGTTCTCGCCCACCGTGACGTTCGCGTTCCGAACACCGTGCATTGCGATCGCTCCGACGGTCGTGAACGCCGCCTCCCGGAACCCGACGCCGTCGGGGATCCTGACGCAGAGGTTCTTTGGGATCGCGACGTATTCGGCATGCACCGCATACCCGGCTCCGGCGCAGGCGACGCGATCGCCGACCTCGAACTCGTCGGACGCCGTCGTCACCACCGTCCCGGAAGAGCTGTAGCCGAGCGGCTCCGGTCTTGAGAGGCGGCTCATCGCCTGCCGGTAGGCCGGGAGGAGGCCGTCCGTCCCGATTTTCTGGATGACTTTCCTCACGTCGTCGGGGCGTGCCTTCGCCTTGCCGACGAGTGACTGCCCTGCGAGGTTGATCAGCGACGACTCGGTGCCGGCGCTGATGAGGGAGTAGGCGTTCTCGACGACGACCCCCCTCGTTACGGCGGGAACGGGAACGTTCTCCACCTGGATGGACCCTGATTGTAGATCGAGCAATACCTGTTTCATGCGTGGTTCTCCCATACTCCCGACTGGCTGAGACAGTCGAGCACCTCCGAGGTCATGAAGAGATCGGGGAAGTTGTTCGACGGCTCCACGGTCGACGACCGGATCCCGAGCAGGCGCGAGAGCGCTTCAAACGACCGGGTCTCTGCGGTCGTGCCGTACCGCCGGCGGGCGATCTCGCGGTAGACGCCGTAGCCGAACCGGAACGCCCGGTGCCGCAACGGGTAGTTCCCGAGTGACGCCGCCTTCGCCGCCGTCGCGACGGACGGGGCGAGGCCGATCCAGGGGCCGGGCTCCCACCGGGGGGCGAGCCCCTGCACGTATTCTTCGAGCCGTGCGAGGCAGCGGTCGGCGTGCTCCCGGTACCGCCCGTCCGTCCGTGCGGCGTAGACGAACGAGGCCAGGGCAAACGCGTACGCCCCCGAGAGGTAGTAGGCGAAGGAGAGACCGCTCTTCGACCAGTCAAACCGCCCGTCGGGGCGCTGGGCGGCCGCGAGCCACCGCACGCCCTTCGCGATGCTCTCATCGATCCGGTTGTCGCAAAGGACGTCGTTTGCCTTTGCGAGGTAGTAGATCGTCACCCCCTGGTAGTGCACGCAGGGGAGGTCGAAGACGAAAGGATAAGTCCCCTTATCGACCGCGTAGGGGTAGACGCCGTCACGGCGCTGGTGGCGGACGACGTTCTCCGCCGCCCGCAGCGCGGCCGCACGGGTTCCCTCATCGTCGTCGTAGCGTTCCGCGTACCGGGCAAGGAACGCCCCGCACGAGGCGTCGACGTTCAGGTGGTCGGCGGTGTACCCCCGGGACTTCAGGAAGCATCCGGGGCTCCTCTCGGCGGCGAGGACGTAGTCCCGGGCCTTCCGGAGCGCCTCTTCGTGCGGATGCCGCTCCGCCGCCTCCAGGAGCGCGTCGCCGATGAACGCCGTGATCAGGGCCGAGGGCTCGTTATAGTTGACGTGAACCTCGTTCCAGGACCCGTCCGGATTCTGGCATCCTGCGGCGTAGTCGAGGAGCGGGCCCACGAGCGGGTCGCCGCCCTGGCGGAGCATCGCTTTTGCGACCTCGGCGTGAACGCGGTTCCGGATGACCCCAAATACCGGATCGCGGATGTACGCGGTCTCGCCGTCGACGACGGCGAGCTCCCGGACCTCCCCGGTGACCCGGGAGAGAAGCGATCTCACACGCCCGTCCATGCCATCCTCTCGATGTATTGCTTCAGTTTCAGGGCGACCGACCGCCGGTCGTAGTGCTTTGCGACGTACTCCCGCCCCCGGCGACCCATCTCCTCCATCTTCTCCGGATCGTCGAGAAGCGTCGAGATCGTCGCGGCGATCGCCTCCGGCGTGTTCTCGGCGATGACCCCCGCGCCCGACTCCTTCGCGAGATGGGCGATCTCACCGTTCCCGCAGCCGACGAAGGGTATCCCGCAGGCCATGTACTCGTAGGCCTTGGTAGGGGCGGCATACTCGAGGTTCGCGAGCCTCTTCAAGGGCGCCACCCCGAGGAGCGACTCGGAGAGGAGCCGCGGGATCTCCTCGCGCGGGAGGGTGCCCGTGAAGATGATGGAGTCGGTCAGGCTCTCCGCCTTCACCAGCCCCTCAAGGCTCTCCCTCGTGTCGCCGTCCCCGACGATGACGAACTTCAGGTTGTAGGTGCCGTTCATCGACTTGACGGCAAGAGCCACCTTATCGAGATCCTGGGCGTGCCCGACGTTGCCGGCGTAGATGATCTGCCGCTTCTTCCCGCCGCTCGCAGGGTAGAAGAAGTCGGTATTGACGCCGTTCGGCATCAGTTCCATGGGAGCCGTAACCCGGTAGCGCGACGAGATCCTCCGCCCGAGCTCTTCTGTCGTGACCCCGACGAGGTCCGCCCGGGAGAGACACGCCTGCTCGAACCTCCGGCTCAGCCTCTCGTAGAGGCTTCCTTCCCTGAGGAAACCGAGCCCTATCGATGCATCGATCCAGAGATCGCGGATATCGAGGATCCACTTCACCCGTGACGTCCGCTTCAGGACGTATCCCGGGATCCCGGTGAAGAGCGGCGGCGCCGACGTCATGATTGCGTCGAACCGGCTCCGGGTGAAGAGGAGCCAGAGCGCGGCGTGGATGGGGAAGGAGAGGTAGTAGGCCATCCGACTTCCGAACCCCGGATCACCGGAGCCCGGCTGCCATGTCCAGAGGCGGACAACCCGGATCCCGTCGACCTCCTGCACGTCCGAGCGCTCCCAGGTGCGGGGGAACGAACCGGTGGGGAACGTGGGGTGCGGCGCAAGCACGGTCACGCCGATACCCAGTTTTGCAAGGTGCGCGGCGGTGTCGTGGATGCGTGACGCGTTTCCCGATCTCTCCGGCGGAAAGTGCTGTGATACGATGCATACCTGTTTCATGCAGTTCCTCGTAGTATCTGAATGGGGGCGCTCTCGGCGATCCCCGGCCTCTGAAACCGTATCCGGGAGGGCTAAAGGAAGCCCTCCCGCCCGTTCGGAGAAAGCAGGGATATGGACGGCGGCGATGGCGATGCAATCGGCCGCGCGGCGCCTGCCGGGTACAGCCCTGCGGGTGCCGCGATCTCTCTCGGAACCGTCTGCTGCACCGGTGAACCGTCGCCCAGCACCCGGACGGCAAAGCCCTGGTCGGTCCACTTCCCGTGGTCGAGGATGTTCCGGGCATCTATGACCATCTTGGTCCTCACCTGAAGCGTCGCTGGGTCGAGTCTCCGGAAGCAGTCGTGATCGGTGAGGATGACGATACAGTCGCTCCCTGCGGTCGCCTCCGGGATATCCATGAGGGGGTGCGCGAACTTCGCCGCATACGGGTCGTGGCACCGGATGGCATACCCCTCGTTCTCGGCGAGCTGGATGAACTTGAATGCCGGGCTCTCCCGTGTGTCGCCGACGTTGCCCTTGTAGGCGACGCCGAGGATGCTGATCGTCGGGTCTCTGATGCCGGCGAGCAGATCGCGTGCGATACGCAGCACGTAGTTCGGCATGGAGTCGTTGATCTCCCGTGCGGTGGAGATCATCCTGCACCGGGTCGAGTTCTCGGTCAGGAACCAGGGATCGACGGCGATGCAGTGCCCTCCGACGCCCGGACCGGGGTTGAGGACGGTGACCCGCGGATGCTTGTTTGCGAGGGTGATCGCCTCCCAGACGTTGATCTCGCACTCCTCCGCGAGCTGGGCGAACTCGTTTGCGAGCGCGATGTTCACGTCGCGGCAGGTGTTCTCCATCAGTTTGACGAACTCCGCTGTCTTCGTGTCGGTCTGGTAGATCTGCCCGCGGACGAAGGTCTGGTAGATCGCGGTCGCCTGGTCGGTGGATTCCCGGTCGTAGCCGCCGATGATGCGGCTGTTGCCCGTCATCTCGGAGAGGGTCCGCCCCGGTATCGCTCGCTCGGGGCAGTGGGCGTAGAGGAAGTCTCCCACGGCAACGCCGCTCTTCTCGAGCCTCGGGATGACGATCCGTTCGCTGGTCCCGGGAGGAACGGTCGATTCGAGGATGACCAGATTCCCCCTGTGGAGGTGGGGGGCGATCATGCCGGCGGCGTTCTTGACGTAGGTGAGGTTGGAGACTTTCGTTGCCGGGTCAAGGGGTGTCGGCACGGCAATCAGGAAGGTGTCCGCGGCCTCCGGTTCGGTGCTGACAGAGAATCGGCTTTTGGCCTCGCCATAAAGGTCGTCGAGCCCCGTCTCCTCAAACGGCAGGCTCCCGCGGTTCAGGCAATCCACCACGCTCTGGTTCACGTCGACGCCTACGACATCCGCTCCGTGAGCCGCAAACAACAGTGCAGTCGGTAATCCTATGTATCCTAATCCCAGTACACAGATCTTCATGCGTATTCTCCCCGGGCAGTCACTCCGGCCTCGCGGCGGCACATACCATGACAATCATCTTTCCGGCGATTCCATCGCCGTAGGGGTTCTTCCACCCGGATTTCCAGGATTCTATCGAACGAACCGCTTCGAGTATCTTTCTTGAGTCGGCACCGACCAGGACGTTCGATCCGACGTCCAGCGTCTCGGGCCGCTCCGTGTCGTAACGCATCGTGGCGCAGGGGACGCCGAGAACACAGGTCTCTTCCTGGACGCCGCCGGAATCAGTCAGCACGAATTTCGCCTGCGACTCCAGCTGCAGGAACTCCAGGAACCCGAAGGGTTTGGTGAGGTTCAGCCCGTCGACGCCGATGCCGAGCTCCTTGATCCGTTTCTCGGTCCGCGGATGGACGGGGAAGACGACCGGGAGGGAGAACTCCTTCTGCACCCCCTCAAGCCCTTTTAAGATCTCTTTGAGCCTTGTGCGGTTGTCCACGTTCTCCTGCCGGTGGGCGGTGACGAGGAAGTATGCACGGGGCTCGAGATCGAGTTCTTTCAAGACGTTGCTCTTCTTCTGCGCTATGCCGAGGTTCTGGTATACCGCATCGACGACGGTGTTGCCGGTCACGCAGATC
Organism: Methanoculleus sp.; assembly: GCA_028698765.1. The sequence continues at coordinate 8,920 of JAQVVW010000017.1, forward strand.
TTCTGCTCGGCGATCCCCTCATGGAGGAGGTTCTTTCTCGCGCTCTCCGTCGGGGCGAAGAGGTAATCCGAGATGTGGTCGGTGAGCACCCGGTTGATCTCTTCCGGCATCCAGCGGTTGAAACTCCGCAGCCCCGCCTCGACATGCCCCACCTTCATGTGCAGTTTCGATGCCGCGAGAGCCCCGGCCATGACGGTGTTTGTATCTCCCTGCACCAGGACGACGTCGGGCGATTCCTTTACGAGGATGTCCTCGACGCCGGTCATGATCTTCGCCGTCTGGCCGGCATGGGTGCCGGAGCCCACGTCGAGGCTGTAGTCCGGGTCGGGGAGTTCGAGCTGCTCGAAGAAGAGCCGGTCCATCTCGTAGGAGTAGTGCTGCCCGGTATGAAGGATGAAGTAGTCGATACCTCTGCGTTCGCACTCCCTGATGATGGGGGACATCTTGATGATCTCCGGCCGCGTGCCGAGTATCACTCCGATCATTCTTCACATCTCCTCTGCATCGTAATGTTCACCCTGCTCACTTCCGCACCCTTAGAACGAGGGCAAGCGCCAGGCCCAGCATGAGTGCGACCGTCCCCGGGATCAGGAAGAACGATGCAAGCATGCCCTGTTCGATCGGGACGATCCCGGTCTCGCTGAATCCCCGCAGAAACTGGAGGAAGAAGAAGATCCCGGCAAGCATCGCGGCAAGCCCGGGCAGACCGATGTAGAGAAGCGGTTTTCTCTCCACGGCAAGCCAGAATATCGATCCGAGCACCTCCATTCCATGAGAAATGGGGTTCTTTGTGGATGTGTCGAAGTCCCCGTACTTGCAGTTTATCGGCGTCTCCCCGATACGCAGGTGTCTCTCCTGGGCGATCTGGAGCATCTCCGATTCGGTCGAGAAATCGTTCATCCGGAGCGCTCCGAGCATCGATTCCATGGTCTTTCTGTTCAGCGCCCGGAAACCGCACTGCGAGTCGGTTATCGCACTTCCGTTGCTGGAGACGACATCGAGCACCGCCCGGCCGAAACGCCGGTAAAACGGCATCTGGCCGAACGTCCGAAATCCGATGACGAGATCGGCGGCATCGGCGCGGATCAGCTCGACCAGGAGAGGTATCTCCCCGGGGTCGTGCTGGCCGTCGCCGTCCATGAAGACCAGGCAGTCGTAGTCGTGATCGACCGCATACTTAAGAGCGCTCTTGATCCCCTGTCCTTTCCCCTTCTGTGTCCCGTGCGAGATGACGGTCGCCCCTGCATCCCGGGCGACCTTCGCGGTCTCGTCCGTACAGCCGTCGTCTATCACCAGGACTTCGTCGACGTGCTGCCTGGCCCGCAGGACGACGGAACCGATCGCGACCTCTTCGTCGAGGCAGGGGACCGCCGCAAGCGTCCGCATCCTGCTCGACCGCCGGGGCGTGATGGCGGCCGCTTCGGCGGTCTCACTCACCACCCGCCGGTTCCCCGGAGCCGCGGGCGTCCTCAGGGGGTTGACCCGCTCCTGAACCTCACAGCGGAGGGCCGGGACGCCTGTCACGTCCGCCTGCCCGATGCTCCGGGGGATATGTCGGTCGATCCATCTCTCTCTCTCTGCATCCAGGTAGTGCGGCAACGGCACAGTTGTTTCTTCGGCGAACCACCCCTCGTGGTGAGCGGGTGGCCTCGCCCGAACCGGATCCTTGTCGTACATCCACTTTCCCCTCTTGACGTACTGAAACGGGACTGTTCTGGCATATATTAATAGGTTATTATTAACTAAAAGTAGTAAACTTATGTCTAAAGTAAATGTAATTCCATTTATGGGTATGCCTCTAACCCTTACCTGCTCTAGTTAAAAGTTTCGGCCAGGGCGAAAATGGCTGCTGCCCTCTGCCGGGAGCGGGCAGGGGACCCCTATGGCGTGATTCCGACGATCTCTGGTATTATCGGATGCCGCGTTTCGGAAGGATTAAGTGAAGCAGTTCATGATGATGGCCGGAAAGGCTCATTTCCCCTGCCGCACCACTTCCGGAAGATCCATCGCCTGTGGCCTGATCGTTTCAAAGCAGCGGTAATACGGTGGGTCGGTTTCGCGATCCCCTCTGGAGCATGGTGCTCCTTTGGGAAGTTTTATATCTCGGGTGTTTCGGGCTGCCGGGGATCCGGTGCGAGGTCGGCAGAGATCTCTGCCATGAGGACGTGGTAACGATGGCGGTCGGCAAGATGACGGCTGCTTTTAGCGTCGATCGGAAGCGGCGCGAAAGGGATCCCACACTCGATATCCCAGAGGATCAGCCCCTCGGGGGGCGCCGCGGCGACTCTCCCGTCCACCGGCCCGGCAAGGAGCCGTGTGATCTCGGCGGCTTCGGCCTCGCCTCTTCCTACCCGTCCGAGCATCGTTGCCATGCACCGGACCATGTTCCAGAGGAAACTCTCGCCCGTCACCTCGAATACGGCGAACTGCCTGTCTGCAAAGACCCGTGATGCAAGGATCCTCCGCTCGGGGTTCCTGTCGCCGACGCGGGCGAAGGCCGAGAAGTCGTGCCGCCCGAGAAACGCCTCTGCCGCTTCGTGCATGGCGGCAACGTCGCCGGGGGCTGAGAAGTAGTAGCGGTAGGTCCTTGATACGGCGCTGTACCGGGGGTGGAAGTCGTCGGGGACCCCGGCCCACCCCGTACACCAGATGTCTGGGGGGAGGACCGGGTTCAGCGCTTCGATAGCCAATTCCGGCTTATCCGTCCGGAATGAACAGACCTGGCACCGGGCGTGCACCCCGCGGTCGGTGCGGCCGGCGGTAGCGAAGTTCGCCTTTCGCCAGTCGTCGAAGAGGCGGAGGTGCCTCGCCGCCGCGATGAACTCGCCCTCCACGGTGCGGAGGTCGGACTGTATCTGCGAGCCGAAGAACCGGTCGCCGAGGTACGAGAAGCGGAACGCCAGGTTCATCGGTGTACCGTCCGCCGGATTCTGCGGAGAGCACCCTTGAGGGACTGGCG
>JAQVVW010000300.1 GCA_028698765.1 Methanoculleus sp.
GACGGACATGGAGAAGATGTTCGGCCACACCCCGGGCGTGAACATGGATCTCCCGGTCCTTGCGCTCGTTGAGGAGCAGGCGGAACGCCAGCGGCTCTTCGAGACCGGCAGCGACCAGATCTACGATATCTTTAAATAACCGAATAGGGTAAGAACGGGCCCGGCCGGCTTCGGTCGGGCCTGTCGTCGAACGTTGAACAACTGACTTGAGTTCCAGAAAAGACCTCGATGTGCCCGTGCCGGGGCGCAGAGGGGTCGGGTAACGCCCGAGGGTGCGGGAGGGTTTTCCCGCTCCATCGAGCGGCCAGGAAGACAATTCTATCCGGATGCAGCGATTCTCCGCACGATTGGGCCGGCGATCGGAAGACTGAACTCCTGTGATCGCCTATGTGAAGTAAGGAGAGCAGGATGAAGTTTGTATGCCCGCTTATCGTCGTTCGCGACATAGGGGTCTCCCGAGCCTTCTATGAAGGGGTGCTCGGCCAGAAGGTCGGCTACGATCTCGGTGAGAACGTATCGTTCGAGGGCGGTTTTGCGATCCACCTCCGGTCGCATTTTGCGGGTCTCATCGGCGTCGATGAGGATGATGTTCTTCGGGGGCCGAAGAACGCCGAGCTCTACTTCGAAGAGGACGACCTGGACGCCTTTCTTGAACGGCTCGAAGGGATGGACTCCGTGAAGTACGTCCACGGCGTGATAGAGCAGCCCTGGGGGCAGCGGGCCGTCAGGCTCTACGACCCCGATATGCACATCATCGAGGTCGGCGAGCCCATGGAGAGCGTGGCCAGAAGGTTCCTCGCGAGCGGGCTCTCGGTCGAAGAGACCGCACGGCGCACCTCGATGCCCGAGGAGTTCGTCCGGCAGGTTGTATGAGGACGAAGTGAGGGATCATGTTCAAGAAAATTGCCTGTATCCGCATCGGCGGTGAAGAGGTCGCCCGGGATGCCGCCCAAGAAGCGCCGGTGGCGATCTTCGTCAACGGCCGGCACCTGACGACCGTTGCCTTGAGCCCCGGCAGGTTTGAGGATTTCGTCATCGGCTACCTCTACACCGAGGAGATCATCAGGGACACCGGCGAGATCGAGTCGGTCAGGATCGAGGAGAACCGGATCAGCGTCCTCACGACGAACATCTTCAAGCGGGTCAGCGTGAAGAAGACCATCCTCTCCGGGTGCGGAGGAGCCGTCTCCTACATCGACACGCAGAAACTGCCCGCGATCGACTCGGATCTCGTGGTTGCCGTCCCGGAGATCGAGGCTGCCGTCACCGCCCTCACCGCCCCCGGCCCACTGGACGCAGTTTCACTTGTCACCGAAGGCCGGCGGGTCGCCTGCGCAGAAGACCTCGACCGGCACAACGCCCTTGACCGGGTGATCGGGCGGGGGCTCCGTGACCATCTCGACTTCTCCCGGACGGTTGCGGTCAGCACCGGCCTCGTCACCTCCGAGATGGTCCGCAAGTCCCTCGTCGCAAACATCCCGGTGCTGGTCTCCACCGGACCCCCGACCGCGCTTGCCGTGAAGATTGCAGAGGAGACCGGTCTTGCCATCGTCGGGTCCGCGGGGAGACCGGAGATGGCCGTGTATACGCACCCGGAGAGGATTGCCGGAATAGGCGCGTGAGTTCGCGAGCGGCAGTCGCCCGGTTGTCCCGGCTATCCCGCTTCACCAAGGTTGTGCAGGATCTCGTGATACCGTTCCGTTCCCGGCACGCTCGGCTCGCCCTTCTTACAGAACGAGAGGCCCGCCAGCTTCGGAACGACCCGCTCGACCACGATCTCTCCGTCGACCATTCTGGATTCGAGCGCCCGCAAGGCTTCAAGGAACCGCGGATCCCCTTTTGCCCGGTTGTAAAACGACAACACATACACATAGAAGAAAAGGTTGTAGTTACGGAAAGGATACTCAACCTGCATGAATAACGTGCCGATTCCATAGTGGCACGGCCCGATCGGCGTGCGGATACGCCAGTGCTCCAGCAAAAAGTCCACAGCCCTATCGAGTGCCGCCTCTCTGTTCCAATACGTGCTGAAGCGGAAAGCGTCGAGAGCGGTGAGCGTCGGCATGGGGTTTGAAAACTCTGTCTCCGGGCCCCGGCCGAAACTGAACTTGTTGCACCGCCAGCCGCCGGCACCATACTGCGTCTCTAACAGATGCTCGAAGGTCTTCTGCAGCCGGTTATCGGAGGCATACCCCATGCGGCAGAGCACGCTCGCGGCGTGGACGGTCTGGCACGGGTAGATAGCGCCTCTCGGGTATACCTTGAACCGCCCGTCCTTCTGCCAGGCACCGAATATCAGTTCGGCGGCTTCCTTCAGCAGAGGGTCGGCGGGCGCCATTCCCAGTTCCAGCAGATACGATACGCTCTCCAGGGTTGAGAACGGCGCTCCCTTGATCAGGCGGTTGTCGGGCGTGGTCCAGAGATCAGCGCCGTTATCATACCTGTGCGACAGTATCGCCTCGATATCCGACGAATACTGCTGCTCTCCCGACACCCGCGCACCTCAGCGGCCCCGGCTGATCTCGTCGACGGCCGCGATGAGGAGGTCGATCTCCTGCTCCGTCGTGAACGCCGCCATGCTTGCCCGCACCGTCCCCTCCGGGAGGTCCAGGTAATCCATCAGCGGCTGGCAGCAGTGGTGCCCCGACCGCACCAGGACATCCGCCTCCTCGTCGAGCATCTGCGCCGCCTCCTGCGGGTGGACGCCGTCGATCGTGAACGAGACGACCCCGATCCGGGCACCCGGCTTCGGGCCGGCGTAGACCGTGACCCCGTCGATCCGGGAGAGCCCCGCGACCAGCCGGGCGGTCAGGCGTTCTTCGTGCCGGTGGATCTTCTCCATCCCGATCGCCGAGAGGTAGTCCACGGCGACGCCGAGCGCGATCCCGCCGCCGACGTTCGGCGTCCCGGCCTCGTAGCGCTGGTAACCCTCCGCGGGCACATGC
>JAQVVW010000301.1 GCA_028698765.1 Methanoculleus sp.
ACGTTCCATACAATCAACTGGCAGGGGAGTTTCATCATACCACAACTTTTAATGGTTCCGGAGCACACCTAACGATGATGTTAACAATTGTTAACTTTGACTTCGGAGAACAAATACCTTTGCGCAGGACCGGGGTGCGGTGTGAGCAGCATGACTGACCGTAGATCGCGCCCGGTCTACATGGACCATGCGGCGACGACGCCGACGCGGCCGGAGGTCATCGAAGAGATGCTCCCCTGCTTCTCGGAGCGGTTCGGGAACCCCTCCTCGCTCTACGCCCTCGCCCGCGAGGCGAAGGTGACGGTGGAGAAGGCGCGGGGACAGGTGGCGGCGGCGATCGGCGCGAGCCCGGAGGAGATCTTCTTCACCTCCGGGGGGACGGAGGCCGACAACTGGGCGATCAAAGGGGTGACGGCGGCGAGCAGGAGGAAGGGCGACCATATCGTCACCTCCGCGATCGAGCACCACGCCGTCCACCACCCCTGCGAGGTTCTCGAGAAGCAGGGCTACCGGGTCACCTACCTCCCGGTCGACGAGTTCGGCAGGGTCGACCCGGCGGCAGTCGAGGAGGCGATCACGGATAAGACCACCCTCGTCTCGGTGATGACCGCGAACAACGAGATCGGGACGATCCAGCCCGTGGCGGCGATCGCGAAGGTCGCCCACGACCACAACATCCCGTTCCATACCGATGCAGTCCAGGCGATTGGGGCGATACCGATCGATGTGGATAGCATGGGGATCGACCTCCTCTCGCTCTCGGCCCACAAGTTCGGCGGGCCGAAGGGGACGGGGGCGCTCTACATCCGGCGGGGAACCCGGATCGGGACGTTCATGGACGGCGGGGCGCAGGAGCGGGGCCGCCGGGCCGGGACCGAGAATGTTCCCGGGATCGTGGGTCTGGGGCGCGCGATCGAACTTGCGACCGCCGAGATGCCCCAAAACGCCGCCCGGCTCGCCGCGATGCGAGACCGGCTGATCCAGGGGATCCTGGAGACCATCCCCGATACCCGGTTAAACGGTCACCCGACCGAGCGGCTTCCAAACAACGCGAACGTCGCGTTCCGCTACGTCGAGGGGGAGTCGATCCTCCTCTCGCTTGACGCCCTCGGGATCGCCGCCTCCACGGGGAGCGCCTGCACCTCGGCGTCGCTTGAGCCCTCGCACGTCCTCACCGCCTGCGGCCTCTCGCCGGAACACGCCCACGGCTCGCTCCGGCTCACCCTCGGCCCCCGGAACACCGAGGACGACGTCGACTACGTTCTTTCCGTCCTTCCCCGGGTGATCGAGCGCCTGCGGAAGATGTCGCCCCTCGCCCCTGATCGATACACGTGATTCCTATGTACAGCGAACGAGTTATGGACCATTTCATGAACCCCCGGAACATGGGGGAGATCCCGGATGCGGACGGCGTCGGCGAGGTCGGGAACCCGACCTGCGGCGACATCATGCGGATAACCCTCCGGATCGAAGAGAACAGGATCGTGGATGCAAAATTCAAGACCTTCGGCTGCGCCGCCGCCATCGCGTCGAGTTCGATGGCCACCGAGCTCATCAGGGGTAAGACCCTCGAAGAGGCGTGGAGAGTCACCAACAAGGCGGTCGCCGGGGCGCTGGAGGGGCTGCCTCCCCAGAAGCTCCACTGCTCGGTCCTCGCCGAAGAGGGGATCCACAAGGCGATCGAAGACTACCGGACACGGCATGGGGCGCCGGAGGCAAACGGAGGATAACGGCATGCTCCTTCTACGGGAACAGGAGCGTTACGCCCGGCAGATCCTCCTCTTCGGCGAGGAGGGGCAGGAGAGGCTGAAGAGAGCGAAGGTCTTCATCGCCGGGGCGGGGGGTCTCGGCTGCCCCATCGCCCTCTACCTTGCCGTCGCCGGTGTCGGGGAGATCCGTCTTGTGGACAGGGATACCGTGGACCGGACCAACCTGAACCGGCAGGTCCTCCATTGGGAGAGCGACATCGGCGAACTGAAGGCCAGGTCCGCGGAAGCGAAACTCCGGGAGGCAAACCCCGATATCCGGGTCGAGGCCCTTGCAGCGACCATCGATGAGACGAACGTCCGGGACCTGGTCGCCGGTGCCGACCTGATCGTGGACGCGATGGACAACTTCCCGACCCGCTACCTCCTGAACCGGGAGGCGCTCCGTGCCGGCGTTCCCCTGCTGCACGGCGCCATCCGGGGGTTCGACGGTCAGGCAACGACCATCATCCCCGGCCGGACGGCCTGCCTCGAATGCCTCTTCCCGGAGGCCCCGCCTGCCGAGGTCTTCCCGGTCATCGGGACGACTCCGGGGATCATCGGCCTCATTCAGGCAAACGAAGCGATCAAGTACATCACCGGGACCGGCGACCTCCTGTTGAACCGGCTCCTCATCTGGGACGGGCTCGCGACGACGCTCGAGACATTTACCGTAGAGCGGCGGCCGGAATGTCCCGCCTGCGGGAGTGGGGTGCGACCATGATGGTCCGGGTGAAGGCATTCGCCCGCTTCCGGGAGATCCTCGGGAGCGACCTCTCGATCGAGGTCCCCGACGGAGCGACGATGGCAGCGGTTCTCGCCGCGCTCCGGGGGCGTGCCGGGGACGAAGGCGATGCAATCTTCGACGAGACCGGGGCGCTCCGGGCGCACGTTATCCTGATGCGAAACGGGAGGCGGGTGAAGAGAAACGACCTCGATACCCTCGCCGAAGGCGACGAGGTCGCCATCTTCCCACCGGTCGCGGGTGGATGAGGGGGACATGGAGATATGATTGGAATTACCCGGGATGTCATCGACGCAGGTGCGATGATCGAGGCGGCGAAGAGGCCGGGCATGGGAGCCCTGGTCACCTTCTGCGGCGTCGTCAGGGCCGACGGCGGGGTGGAGCGGATGGAACTGGAGGTCTACGAGGAGGTTGCGGTCCGCGAGCTGGAGGCGATCCGCGATGAGGCGATGCG
>JAQVVW010000302.1 GCA_028698765.1 Methanoculleus sp.
AACAACTGAACAAAAAGCCGTTGCGAGACGATCTCCTCTTCTATTTCACGATAGTCATAGCCGTCTCAATCCTGTTCATGGTGGTACCCTTCTTTACGGGGCCGTACCCGGAGACTGAACCTGGGATCCTGTGCGGGCTATCAAACCCAACCCGTTCTACGTGGAGCGCGCCGCGGGATCACGGCTTACGACCGTCGACGGCGCAGACCTGATCGACTGCTGCCTCGGCTACGGCCCCCTCATCCTCGGCCACGCGCACCCCACTGTCCGTGAGGCGATCGAGCGTCAGCTCGAGAAGGGGTGGCTCTACGGGACGCCGACGCCGCTCGAGCTCGACCTTGCGGGAATCATCACCGGCGACCATCCCGCGGTCGATATGGTCAGGTTCGTCTCGTCGGGCTCCGAAGCGACGATGGCCGCAATCCGGCTCGCCCGCGGCTACACGGGGAAACAGGACATCGTCAAGGTCGAGGGCGGGTTCCACGGCGCCCACGACGCGGTCCTGGTGAAGGCCGGGTCGGGGGCGACGACCCTCGGGGTTCCCGACTCCGCGGGCGTCCTCGCGGACCTGGTGGCACATACCCGGCAGGTCCCCTACAACGATCCGGAGGCGCTGGAAGCCCTCCTCGCCGGAAACAACGATGTCGCCGCGTTCATCCTCGAACCGATCATGGGCAACATCGGCCCGGTCATCCCCAATGAGGGCTACCTCGCCGACGTCCGGGAGATCACCGCCGCCCACGACGTCCTCCTCATCCTCGACGAGGTAATCACCGGCTACCGGGTCGGTATCGGCGGCGCGGAAGTGCTGTATGGGGTAAAACCGGATCTCGCAACGTTCGGGAAGATCATCGGCGGCGGCCTCCCCATCGGGGCGTTCGGGGGACGGCGCGATATCATGGAACTGGTCGCTCCCGCGGGCCCGGTCTACCAGGCCGGAACCTTCAGCGGCAACCCGGCAAGCCTCGCGGCGGGGTATGCGGCGCTTCGCTACCTGCACGAGCACCCGGAAGTCTACCGGCGTCTCGACGAGGCCACGCGGGCGATCGGGGAGGTTGCAATGGATGCGGGCAGAGGGACATTCGTCAGGATGGGCTCGCTCTTCAAGCACTTCTTCCGGGACTCAGCCCCGCAAAACTACCGCGAGGTCAAGGAGTGCGACACGGAGGCGTTCTCGCGCTTCTGGAAGGCGATGCTCGAGGCCGGGATCTTCCTCCCGCCGTCGCAGTTCGAGACGAACTTCCTCTCGGCAGCGCACACGAAAGCGGATATCGAACAGATAGCGGACGCATACGGATCATGTCTCTTCGCATAGGCACACGGGGAAGCGCTCTCGCGCTTGCACAGACGAATAAGGTGGTCGGCATCCTCGCCGACCGGGGGATCGAGACGGAGGTCGTCACGATCGCGACCGAGGGCGACACCGCGACCGGAGTCCCGCTCCACGCCATCGGCGGGCAGGGGGTCTTCGTCCGGGCGCTCGACGACGCCATCCTCCGCGGCGAGATCGACGCCGCGGTGCACAGCATGAAGGATATCCCGGCAGCCCGCCCGGCGGGGCTCACCTGCTCTGCGGTGCTCGAACGGGACTCGCCGGCGGACTTCCTCGCGCACGAGTGCCCCCTCGAAGCGGTCTGTGTCATCGGGTCGTCGAGCACCCGGCGCCGCGCCCAGCTCCTCCGCGACGCCCCGGCGCTCGAGGTGAAGCAACTGCGCGGGAACGTCGATACCCGCATCCGGAAACTCCGCGAGGGGCAGTACGACGCCATCGTGCTCGCGGAGGCGGGCCTCGAGCGCCTCGGGATCACGCTGCCGGGAGAACCCCTCCCCACCGACCGGTTCGTCCCGTCCCCGAACCAGGGGACCGTCGCGGTCGTCTGCCGCGACGACCCGGCCGTCGTCGCCGCCTTCGCGCCGCTCGACCACGCGCCGACCCGCCTCGACGTCGAGATCGAGCGTGCCGTCATGGAGGAGGTCGGCGGCGGGTGCTTCACCCCGCAGGGGATCTACTGCCGGGATGGCGACCTGATCGCCGAGGTGCTCGCGCTCGACGGTTCCCGGTGGGAGCGGATCGAGCGGCGCGTCGCGACCGTCGGCGAAGCCCGGGAGTGGGGGCGAGCGCTGCGCGTGCAGGCGGCCGGACTGATCCGGGAGGCCTATGCGACGCTGGGGATAAAATCATGACAGGAAAAGCGTATCTTGTGGGGTCCGGCCCGGGGGGGCTCGGCCTCCTGACGATGAAGGCCCGCGAGGTGATCGACAGTGCGGACGTGGTCCTCTATGACCAGCTCCCGGGCGAGGAGATCCTCGCGACCCTCCCGGAGAACGCCGAACGGATCGACTGCGGGAAGTACGGCGGGAGCCACACCCTCGAGCAGGACGAGATCGAGGCGCTGATGGTCGAGCGGGTGAAGGCGGGGAAGACCGTCGTGCGCCTGAAAGGCGGCGACCCATTCCTCTTCGGCCGCGGCGGGGAGGAGGTCGAGACGCTGCGCTCGCACGGCATCTCCGTCGAGGTGGTGCCGGGGGTGACGAGCGCCATCGCCGTCCCGGAGATGGTCGGGATCCCGGTCACCCACCGGCGGTACGCGTCGCAGGTGACGTTCATCACCGGCCACGAAGACCCCACGAAGCCCGAGTCCGCCCTCGACTGGGAGGTCCTCGCACGCCTGAAGGGGACTCTGGTCATCCTGATGGGGGTCAAGAACCTCCCCGCCATCGCGTCGGCCCTCACCGCGAACGGCAAAGACCCCGCGACCCCGGTCGCGATCATCGAGAGGGGGCTCCGGCCCGACCAGAGGGTGACGGTCGGAACCCTCGCCGATATCGCCGATAAAGCCCGCGCCGCAGGCGTCCGGCCCCCGGCGGTGATCGTCATCGGCGGGGTGGTGGAACTGTATGATGGGGGCGAAGGGCAGGCAGCCCCCTGATATAGCCTCTC
>JAQVVW010000303.1 GCA_028698765.1 Methanoculleus sp.
TGGCTGAACAGTTCTTTCAGTTGCTCTTCATTTACCGAGTAGGTGAGGTTACCGACGTACAGCTTGTTGCTTTCCATTCAAAGATCCTCTTCACAGATGTACGCTCAAACCTTAATTATTCTTCGGACGAAAAACCGGAGAGCGGTTTGGGGTCATCGCTCCCGGCAGGTGGTCTCATCCGGTGCCGGGATCATGCGTTCCCGGTGCAGGTGCGGCGTCCCCAGGACCGGATCCCGGGCGGGATATTGTTGAGCCGGAAGGTCGCCCGGCCCGCGGGATCGCGGTTCTGTGGATCTCCCGGGGATAGATACTTTAATGGTAACCCGGGTCATTGATATACACTCCCAGGTACATATTTGGCGAGACCCGCCGCCGCCTGTTAGGGAGTTGATTAACTGACAAATACACGAGGAAGCCAGAACAACGAAGGCGAAGAGATCATTCGCGTACGATTGCCGAAGAAGAGAAACCGGGAGATATTCGCCCGGGCCGACCTGATGCTCGGGGCAAACCACATCCGCGTCCGCTGCGAGGACGGTGTCACGCGCACGGGAAGGATCAAGGGTAAGATCAAGAAGCGGCTCTGGATACGCGAAGGTGACCTCCTGATCGTCGTCCCCTGGAGTTTCCAGGACGAGAAGTGCGATATCGTCTACCGGTACATCAAGCCTCAGGTAGACTGGCTCAAGAAGCACAACTACCTCAGCCAGTAATCCTCTGCATTTTGCACGCGGGCTGAGGTATCGTCGCCTTCCGACAGGGCCCATACCTGATCGGGGGCGGACTTAATCCGGGTTTTTTCCTTCTCGGGAATCGTTAGCGATAGCGTTTGATATATCCGCTGCGGTATCGGTATGCACCAGCACGAACGTTCTGCTCACCGACGCTGTAACGCCCGCCGCTATCTGCATGGTGAGCATGATGAGGCGCAGGGCATCCTGGACCGTCCCCCCTTCCCACATCTCCCGGATGCACCGGTCGGCGACCCTCTTCGTGATATCGTTTCCGAGCACCACGAAGTTGCTTGCTCTCCCCTTCTGCATCACCCGCAGCCGCGAGTCGACGATCTCGGCTATCGCGTAGTTCCCCTTCGCAGCGTAGAGCCTCCTGCAGCGGACGCTCGCCCCCTCCGTCTCGGTCACCTCGCCGACGAGCACCCCGTCCCGCTGCGTGACCTTGGTTTTGTTGTCCCTGAGACGGATCGTCACCCCGATCGCGTCCGCCCGCTCCGTGAGGTCGGCATCAGAGGAGATCGAACCGCTGTAGAGTTCGCGCTCCAGCTCTTCAATGAGGGGTTCGTCCCCTCCGAATGCGATCTCCCGCATATCTCCCGCCATTACGGCGCCCTGTTCCCCGATGAAAGCAATCACAAGCGTCATACCATGGACCCGGAGCCTCCGGCACGGGGCGGGAGGCTGCAGTCACCCCAACTCCCCCATAACCGTATCAATCTGTCGATGCCACACCGGGTAGCCGTTTCATGCCGAAGGTCGCCTCCCGGCAGGATGCCGGGCGGGCCTGCGCGTGAAATAAAATTCATGGATTGCAGCAGAGGGGTGAACAATCCTCATGTGTATGTATATACCGGAGTTCAAGGAAGCCGTGATTTTCTGGAATCCAGGATATTATGTTTAAAGTTGCATAAAAATGACTTAAATCGCGTAATGGTTATGTAGATCAATTAGAATCCGATATTCTAACCATTCATCAATTTTTGACAATAAATAACTTAATATAATAAAATAGGTAAATACTTCCTCATGGCTGAATCCTTCTCACAGGAGATCGGGGTGCTTCAGGACGGCCTCACCATCCAGATCCCGATGTTCTACAAACTTATGGCGAGCATGCTCACCGTTGCAGTCATCCCCATCTTCCTGCTGGGGATCGTCTCGGCGGGGGATGCCGGGAGCGTCATCGCCACGTTCGGTCTGCAGAACAGCATCATCATCATGACTGTGCTCACGGTCCTCGTGGTCTTCATGTGGAGTTTTTTCCTTGCAAAGAGCATCACGAACCCCGTCGAACAGCTCGCGAAGGCCGCGACCAGTGCAAGCCAGGGCGATCTCACAAACGTCGAGATCACGGTGACGAGCAACGACGAGATCGGCGAACTTGCAGTCGCGTTCAACCGCCTGATCAACTCCTACAGGATCCTCGACACCCTTGCCAGGGACGACGCTGAGTAGGAGAAACGGGTGGTGAAATTGGATGCGGTCGGGCAGGGTTGCGAATGACGGATGAATTGCCGGATGGAACGGCCATCGGGGAGATGCAGGCGCCGCTCCCGTGGATCTTCTCCCACACGACCCGTTTTTCCGGGGTGGTGCGGATCAGGATGCAGGACGGGGAGGGGTTCATGCTGGTTCAGAAGGGGGAGCCGCTCGCCGCACGGTTCATGCACCCGCTGAAATCCCTGAGCGGGGGGTCGGCGCTGAAGTACTTCGGCAGCCAACCGATCCTCGACTTCGGCCTCTTCCGGTACGAGCCCCGGGAGATGCAGGAAGCTCTTACCGTATCTGCAGAGATGCAGGCCCTCCTGCAGCCCGAGATCGCGGAGAACGAGAGGCAGGAAGATAACGCGGCCGAAACCGCGGATCGTGAAGATGCTGTAGCCGCCGTTGCCTCTTGTGAAGAAGAATCCGACTCGTTCGGAGCGCTGCTCCGGCAACCCGGGGTGACCGCCGTTGCCTGTTTTGCCGATGGCCTCTGCACCTCATCGGTCGGGAAGATCGATGCCGACTATACCGTCGCCTTTGGCGAGGACCTGCTCCGGTGGGTGCGTCGCCTGCAACCGGCTGTGCCGTCGACCGGGGCACTCGTACAGATGACACTCTTTTACCGCGGTGGAAACATCGTCGTTGCTCCCTGTGGCGATGAGCATCTCTGCATCGTTACCCGACCGGAGGTACAACTCGGCCAGGTACGGCGGATGAT
>JAQVVW010000304.1 GCA_028698765.1 Methanoculleus sp.
AGTGAACGGGATCGCTCGCGTTGATGAAGATCCCGTCCGGGAACGGCTCGTCGATCCGGACGCCGAGTGCGTAAGACCGCGATGGCTGCATCCGGGCGTAGTATGCACCGGGACGGTCGTAGATGGGGTAGTGTGTCGCGAGAACCGCGTGACTGGAGTGGAGCGTGCCCCGGTCGGTCTTCACCGCGACGCCGTCCGCCCGCTCCTCGATGCCTACGGCTCTCGTCATCTCAAAGACGTAACTCCCCTCCCCGGGGAGGTGGCCGGCGAGGAGCAGGAGGTAGTTACGCGGGTGAAACTGCGCCTGGCCTTCGAGGACCACCGCCCCGTGGCTCTCTCCAGGCAGGGGGACGTCCTCAGTGAACGCCGCAGGAAGCCCGAGGCGCCGTGCCGCGTCAACCTCGGCCATGACCTTCTCGCGGGATTCCTCCGACTCCGCGTAGGTGTAGGCAGGTTTCCGCTCGAAACTGCACGGGATGTCGTACTCCCGGACGAGGGACGCGACCGTCTCGATCCCCGCCCGGTTCGCTTCGGCGTACTGCCGGGCCTTCACGCTCCCGAGCCGGTCGACCAGATCGGCGTAGATAAGGCGGTGGAGCACCGTGACCTTCGCCGTCGTATGCCCGGTGGCGCCCGTGACGATCCGGTAGGCGTCGATGAGGGCGACGGTCAGCCCCGCCTTCTTCAGCAGAAACGCCGTGGTGATGCCCGCTATCCCGCCGCCGATCACCGTGACGTCCACGCGTCCGTCCCCGTCGAGCGGCGGAAACCCCGTCTCCGGCGAGGTGGCCATCCAGTACGACTCCGCCTTCCCCGGCAGACTCTCGTCCCGTTCCGGTGCCTCTTCCATGCTTCTTCCTCTCTTCGCTGGTGGGTGCCGCGGCACCTATATATCGTTATGCAAGACCGTCATCTGCCGGGACCCACCGGTATGCATAAGAGCGAACGCTTCGATGCAGGAGCGATCGGGATGAGCGTGATTCACACCATTGGGGACTACGAACAGTACGTCGGAAAAGAGGTCGTACGCCGCATCGAGGCGAAGGCCCGGCCGCTCCACGACATGCACGTCCTGCACATGAACTCCACCTACTACGGCGGGGGAGTCTCCCAGATCCTCTCCTCCCTGACGCTCCTGATGAACAGTCTCGGGATACGAACCGGGTGGCGCGTCGTCCACGGCCCCCCGGACTTCTTCAGCGTGACGAAGAAGTTTCATAACGCCCTCCAGGGGGCGGATATCAACCTCTCCGGCCGGAAGAAGGAGATCTACGAGGACGTCATCCACGAGAACGCCGTGAGGAACCACATCGACCACGACATGGTCTTCGTCCACGACCCGCAGCCGCTCCCGCTGATCACCCATTACCGGAAGAAATGCCCCTGGGTATGGCGCTGCCACCTCGACCTCACCACGCCGAACCGGGAGGTCTGGAACTACCTGGTCCCGTTCATCGAGCAGTACGACGCCGTTGTCCTCTCCTGCGGAGAGTACCGGCAGGATCTCACGAGACCGCAGGTCTTCTTCACGCCCGGGATCGACCCCTTCTCCATCGTGAACAAGGAACTCTCCGAGAGCGCCATCGACGAGCGCCTCGATCACTACGGCATCCCGACCGACCTCCCTCTCGTCGTCCAGATCTCCCGGTTCGATCGCTGGAAGGACCCCCTGGGTGTCATCCAGGCGTTTGAGAAGGCCCGGAAGGAGGAGGAGTGCACCCTGGTCCTCGTCGGGAACGTCGCGACCGACGACCCGGAAGGCGCGGAGGTCTATCGCTCGCTCTTTGCCCATCGTAACGAGCGGATCATCGTCAAGAGCGTCCAGGATGGGGCGCTGGTGAACGCTCTCCAGCGGCGTGCCGCAGTCGTCCTCCAGAAGTCCCTCCGGGAGGGGTTCGGGCTGACGGTATCGGAGGCGATGTGGAAGGGCGCGGCGGTGATCGGCGGAGACGTCGGCGGCATCCGCCGGCAGATAGAAGACGGGGAGAGCGGGTTCCTGGTCTCATCCGTCGATGAGGCGGCGGAGCGGATCGTCCGGCTGCTCCGCGACCCCGATCTCCGCGAACGGCTCGGACGTGCAGCGCGCGAGAGGGTGCGGGAGCGCTTCCTCTTCACCCGCACCGTCGAGCAGTACCTCGACCTGATCGCCGCGTTCGAGCCGGAGTTTCGGTTGAGGAAGGATGTGGGGTTGTCGTGCGGGTGAGCGGGAGACGGTGGGGGAGTGGATTATCGGCGATCCCGGGCGCGGGCTCCCCTGCCTCACGCCTAACGGTGCTCGCACCAGCGGCGTTCATACGTGGCATCTGGATTGCTTCCCTGGCACGGATTCCGTGGGAATATCGCCATTGGGGGAGGGGCTGACGGGGAGGGGGGAGCATTCCCCCTCCCCTGTCTCTACCTCTACCCCGTAAAGCTAATCTGTGACCCCACCCTACCCGGCCTTCGGCCTCCTCCCCCGCCCCAAGGGGCGGGGGCAGTGCGTGGCGATAGCCACCACGGTCCACTATACCGGGCTTGTTCCTCGCTCTGTTCATTCAGTTTGCCGCACGATGAAGGGCCTTGGCCTTCTTGAGCTCCTGCCCTCCCATCTTTCACAACCCACACCTGCCGGCGCTCATGCCCAGGCCTCCTCGTCCGCCGCGCCCGGCCGGAATCACGAGTAATCCCCACAATCCGTCAGAGCCCCCTGCGTGAAAATCCGAGCCTTTTTCTGCATGCGGAGACGACCACTGATCAGTGAATCCAATGGATATCCAGGTAATTGGTGTCTCAGGTCTCCCCCTGATCCAGCGAGGAGACGATCTTCCCGCCCTGATCTGTGAGAGGGTCGCGTTCGAGGACGGGGACATCCTCACCGTCGCCTCGTCCGTCTACTCGAAGGCAAAAGGTTTCACCCGCGAACTCGCCGCTATCGTCCCGGGTGCAAAAG
>JAQVVW010000305.1 GCA_028698765.1 Methanoculleus sp.
TTACGTCCGGGAGGCTGCCGCGTTCGCAAGCGAGCACCCGGACTGGACAGAACAGGTCGCCGCCCTCCCCTTCGAGGAGGCGCGGCAGGCGCTGATGCGCTTTAAGGGTATCGGGCCGAAGGCGGCGGATTGCGTGCTGCTCTTTGCGTTCGGGTTCTTCGAGGCGTTTCCGGTCGATGTCTGGATACACCGGATCGTGGCGGAGACCTACCTCTCCGACCTTGCCGGGAGGAGTTGCACCCCGGCGGAGTACGAGCGGATCCGGCGGTTTGCACGGGAGCACTTCGGGGAGTACGCGGGGTATGCGCAGGAGTACCTCTACTGCGCACGGGGCCCGGCAAGCCGGGACGTATAAGATTTTTTTCGCCATCAGGATGCCGGAATCACCGTTTTTCAGGATGATGCAACTCTTCGGGGCAGAGCGGGAAGACCCCCTCCGCTTCACCGTCTTCTTATCGAAGAGAATACCATGAAGTAACCTTTATACTCCATACAACTCCATAGAGATCTATGGTGACGACGATCCAACTTCGACCGGAGACCAAATCCCGCTTGGATGAGGTGAAGGTCCACCCACGAGAGACCTACGACGAGACGCTGAACCGTCTCCTGGACATGGCGTATGATCCGGAACCGCTCTCTGAAGAGTCCATGAAGAAAATTGAAGAAGCTTTTGAAGACATCCGTGCCGGCAGAGTTCGTCCCTTCGAGGAGTATGTGCAGGAACACGGCCTATGATATGGCGACTGCTCATCACCGCGGGTGCCGAGCGGGACCTCAATAACATCCCGGAATCAGATCGCAAACGAATTAAGGAAGAGCTCTATGCTCTGGCGGATGAACCGAACCCTAAATCGTACGTCAAAAAGATGAAGGGGCATTCACGCAGTCCCCTGTACTCTTTTCGTGTTGGGCAGTATCGAGCGGTCCTCACCATCGAAGGTAATACCATGATAATCACCCTGGTCGAGGTCGGAAACCGGAGTAAGGTCTATCGGAAATATTGATCAGGCACAACGATCTGCATTGTGTGCCGGGGTGCTGAACGCAACGTTCTAGTAGTGTACGGCTTCCCACCGGCTATCGCCATGACTGCCCCCGCCCCTCGCGGGCGGGGGAGGAGCGCGAAGCGCGGGAGGGGTGGGGGCTACATATCTCTTCACAGGATGGAGAAGGGGAAGTCTCCCTCGCGAACCCTTTCGTAAATTCTCCTGCAATTCACATCACCACCGTGGAAGAGCATTCGCCGCGGTCTGGATGACAGATGAGGAAGATACCCAGGCAAGGCGAGGTCTCGCAAAGTGAGTTACCCCGCACGGGGCCCAAAGCGAGGTTCACTCCTTCTTGCTGCTGACCCGCTTCAGGACGAGCAAGACTCCAGCGAGCAGGATGAGGATACCGATACCGGCGAGGCCGAGGATGACCAGGGCAACGGGCACGCTGCAGACCGGAATCACGGGCGAGGCGATGGCGATTGCGACCCGGTTCCCGGGAGGCACAAACGTCACATTCTCACAATCCAGGTGCCGGGACATCGGCATATCGTAAACATGCGCCCTCACTTCCGGGGGCATACCCTCCAGGAACTCGGGGCAGGCCTGCTCGTAGTACTCGCCGAGGGATGCGTTCTGCTCCAGCATCCGCTCGTATATCTCCGCGTGCGACTCGTCGAACGAGTACTCGATGGCGGTCTCCCCTGCAGCCGGGCCCGGCACGAGAGAGATCGCCGCGAGCAGGGCGAGGAGGAGAACGTATCCTTGCTTCTTCATGGTCGTCATCAGAGGGGCCGGGAGTCCGGTGGCCCCCGGCTATGACCGGTGATGGGCGCCCGGGGCATAAAGCCGTTGTGGGGTTCCGACCCGGCAAAACTCGCGATGAAACCGTTATCCCGCATGCCGAGCACCCCCTCCGGCGCACCCTCGGCCACCACCTTCCCCTCCTCGATGAGGCAGAGGCGGTCGGCGAGTTCGAGGGCGTCGCGGAGGTTGTGGGTGACGACGATGCAGGGGATGCCGGCGCGCCGTATCCGGTCACGGAGCTCGCTCCGCATCGCCCCTTGCGCCCGCATATCGACGGCGGCGAGCGGTTCGTCGAGGAGGAGGAGGTCCGGGTTGAGCACCAGCGCCCGGGCGAGGGCCACCCGCTGCCGCTGCCCGCCCGAGAGCCTGCCGACGTTGACGTCCGCAAGATCGGCGAGGTTCATCGTGCGGAGCTGGTTCGTCACGAAAAACGCGATCTCCGGCCGCGGAACCTTCCGGCAACGGAGGCCGAACGCCACGTTCTCAAAGACGGTCATGTGCGGGAAGAGGGCGTAGGACTGGAAGAGGTGGCCGATCTTCCGGCTCTCGGGAGGAATATCGATCCTCTCTTCGGACGAAAAGAGCGTCCGGTCCCCGAGGGTGATCTCGCCCGCATCAGGCGTGAGGATGCCGGAGATCAGGTTCAGCACCGTGGACTTGCCCGCCCCGTTCTCACCGACGAAGACGAGGGTCTCGCCGGACCGGACGGAGAGCGTGACGTCGAGGACGAAGTCACGCAGCTCTCGGACGGCATGGATAGAGAGCATCAGTACTTCCTCCGGGTGACGATCTTCACGGCAGAGATCACCGCAAACGATATCACGACAAGGATGATGGAGAGGCTGATCGCGGCGTTCATGTCTCCCTGCATGGTCGTGTAGATCGCAAGCGGCATCGTCTGGGTCCTGCCCTGGAAGTTTCCGGCAAACATGATCGTGGCACCGAACTCTCCAAGCGCCCGGGCAAACGAGAGGATCGCCCCGGAGACGAGTCCGGCCTGCGCGAGCGGGATGGTGATCCGGAGAGCGACGGTCCCGGAGGAGGCCCCGAGCGTCCGCGCCGCATCCTCGTAGATGCGGTCGACCGCCTCGAAACTCGCCCGCGCCTGCCGGATGTAGAACGGCGA
>JAQVVW010000306.1 GCA_028698765.1 Methanoculleus sp.
GGTATCCGTTCATCTCGAAGAGGAGACCCATGCACTGATGAGATCCTTCTCCTTCTTGAGCGTCTTGAGCTGGTTCGCCGGCCCGATCACGGTCAAACGGGACTCGGAGCGTTTCCCACCGAGAAGTTTCGCCAGGAACCCGCCCTGGGCATCCTTGATCGGATAGGTCTCCATCTCGATCCCGGAGAACCCGTCCGGCGCGATCTCCCGCATCGTGATCTCGATGAGCTTGCTCTGCTCCTCCGGCGCAAGGCCCTTCTCCAGGATGACGATGTTTCCTTCCATAACGTCATCGAGGATCAGGCGGATCTTCTCCATCGACGTGAGGCGATCGAGACGTTCCGCAGAGATCAGGTCGATTTGTACACCCTGTATCATCTCCATCACCCGAAATATGTCGTCATCTTCTCGTACAACTCATCCACGTTGTTCCCTTCAAGACCCGATATGGAGATCACCGGGTGCTGGGGAAACGCACTCTTGATCCGCGCGGCGGACGCATCGGGGAGATCGTTCTTATTGGCGACGATCACGACCGGGAGTTTCCGGCTCTCGATGATCCCGATGAGCATGATGTTCACCTGCTGGAACGGATCCTGCGTGGAATCGAGCATGTAGATGACGCCGTCGATATCCTCGCGGAGCCAGTGCATCGCCTCGGCAACGCCCTCGGTCGCCTCCCGGGCCCGCTTGACCGCCTCCTCCTTCTCGATACCGTATTCAACGAACTCGTTGTAGTCGATCTTGGTCGTCACGCCGGGGGTATCGACGATGTCGATGGTGACCGAGCCGCCATTCTGCCCGGTGATGGTGATATCCTCTTTACGCCGGACGCGCCGGGTTTCATGTGGCACCTCGCTGACCGGGCCGACCGCATCGCCGACCCAATCCCGCACAATCCGATTCGCAAGTGTGGTCTTACCGGCATTGGGAGGGCCGTAGATCCCGATGCGAAAGGTTCGCTTCCTAAAGAGCGCCTTCAATAGCCCCGAGATCTTTTTTTTCGTACGAACAAAGAACGTCATTAAGCTCCCTCAGGCAGGCAGAAATTGCCTGTACTTAAGTGAGATGTGGCACTCACAAATAAATATAATTATATGTTCCGTCCGGCTGATTCTCTCTATTTTTTGCAGACAAACAACTTTTCCGGTGCGAGAGAATTCTTTTATACTGCTGGAACCTAGATAGACTTGCACCTGGGGAATCGGCCCTCATTACGACCAGATCAGGAGAATACCATGATGAATAATAGTGATACCATCCGCTTCGAGACACGCATACCGGTCAGGGAGGTTATGCAGAGTCATCCGATAACCATCGATGTCGGTGAGTCTGTCGCCCGGGCGGCTCAGACCATGTGCCGCGATGGGGTCGGCAGTTGCATTGTGCTGCAGAACAACCTGCCTACCGGGATCGTCACGGAAGAGGATATCAACTGCAAAGTCGTGGCTAAAGATTTAAAACCGGGTGAAGTTCACGTCAGCGAGATCATGAGCACGCCTCTGATCACGATCGGCGCCGAGAAACTGGTCGGGGATGCCGCGGGAATGATGGTGAAGCACCGTGTCCGCAGGCTCCCCGTCGTTGAAGACCAGGTGGTCATCGGGATTGTGACTGTTCGGGACATCCTCACCGTCGCGGCCGAAGTGAACGAACTCCTCGCGGATCTCATCGAGATCAACCGCGAAGAGGAGTACGCCATGGGAGTATGCGACCGGTGCGGGAATATGTCCGACGACCTGTCAAGGGTCGACAACCTTATGCTCTGCCCCGTCTGTCGGGAGGAGGAGCAGTTGCTATGAAGGTGGCCTCAGACCTGATGGTGGACATCCCCACCCTGCATTACGACGATTACGTCACAAAAGCAAGGAGCGTCCTCAGGGACGACGTCTTTCGTGAGGTCTACGTCGTGGACGAGAAAGACCGTCTGAGAGGGTATCTCGACATCACCGACGTCCTGCGAGTCGTGGACACCAAGTCGAACGTCACGATCAAGGGGTTCGTCCGGGAGGCCGCCCGGGCCGGCCCGGAGACCTCTCTTGCGGAGGCAGGCGTCGCTATCATGAACGCCCGCACAAACAGCGCTGCAGTAGTCAACGAAGACGGCGTATACCAGGGAGGGGTGCTCTTCTCCGAACTCTTCCCCATCCTGATCTCGCGCCGCACCATCCCCGGCAGGGTCGAGGACGCCATGTCGCGAGAGCCCGTCACCTGCACCCCGGACGAGCCCATACACCGCATCTACAGCCTGATCGTCACAAGCGGATTTACTGCATTCCCGGTGGTGCAGAAGAACGAGACTATCGGCGTAGTCTCCCGCCGGGATCTCCTGCGCGCCGGGAACTTCCGCATATCGGTGAAGAACCAGGCGGACACCACCGTCGAGCGAGTGATGACGACACCCGTCATCTCGGTGACGCCGGACGACACGATAGCGGCGGCGAGCCGGCTGATGGTCGAACACGACGTCAGCATGCTCCCGGTCGTCGACGAGAAGAAGCGGCTCGTCGGCGTTATCGACCGGCATGATGTCCTCAGCGGCCGTCTGCCCTGAGGAAGACTCCAAATACCACAATTTCAAAGGAGTGATACGATGCAACCCAACTCGAATAATTCGGATAAGAAACCGGCCGACAGGCTCCTGAAGATGCCGGGCAAACGCGAACGCGGGCCGGTCGACTTCAAGACAAAGATCGCCGAGCACGAAGGTGAGATCATGGCGATCGCCACAAGGGACGTCGTCGTGGCGCAGCAGACGACCACGATCATCCAGGGGGTCGAGATCATGACCCGGGAAGGGTTCCGCAGGCTG
Source organism: Methanoculleus sp. (assembly GCA_028698765.1). The sequence goes on from JAQVVW010000306.1 coordinate 2,813, forward strand.
CCGGTCGTCGACGCGGGGACGCGCCATCTCCGGGGGATCGTGACCGTCGGCGACATCATCAACTTCATGGGCGGCGGCGACAAGTTCAACCTCGTGCAGGTGAAGCAC
>JAQVVW010000307.1 GCA_028698765.1 Methanoculleus sp.
AGGTCTACAAGTACTCGCACACCGAGGATGAGGATGGCGACGAGGTCTCCCGGTCACGGGAGGCGATACGAATGGCTGACGAGGCATACTGCCAGAACCTCCTCTCCCGGCCGGAACTCCTGCCTGCGAACGATGCGATCCGGAACGGCATCCTGTTCGGGGGGGTAGCCTCCCACCCGGTGTCCAACTGCTGGCGCTGCTACCATGATTGTCCTGGTCCCGGTTTCGATAGGTGCGGCAATTGTTCGTTGAGATGTAGACCATACCGCCGCTTGACGAAGGGGGGATCCTGATGCGACATTCCATAAAATCTCAGATCTTCGCCGGGAACTACCACGATCTGCTTATCGTGGGGACCGAGGGCGACGAGGGGCAGTCACACGAGGAGGTCCTCAGGATCCATGATGCGAAACTCGCCGCGATGGGGACCGATTCGCTGACCCGGAACGCAATCGACGCCTACCGGAAGAAGCATTTCGGGACCGCGGACCCCCTGGCGCCAAGGACGGTCCCGTCGAACCAGCCCCCGGTCGCGGCACAGCCGGAGAAGGCCCCCCAGATCCCGCCCCTGCAAAAAGCGCCCTCCGCGGCGGAGCAGGCGAAGGCTGCCGTCGAGCGGGTCATCAAGCCCCGGGATGCAGGGGCTGCACCAGAACCAACACCTACCGCACCACCAGTCACAGAGGCCCCCGCGCCGGCTGCACCACCAGCGCCGGCAACTGCACCACCGGCAGCGCCTGTACAGAAGCCAGTGGATGGGTTCGGTCTCTGTGAGAGGTGCGGCGAGGCCGTGCCGGAATCACAGGCGAAATTGTCCCGGCTGTTCCAGAACAAGACGCTATGCAAGAAGTGTATGGAGGCGCCATAATGGTGTCATCATCAGCCGCGCAGATGATCCGGACGCACGGCGACCATATCGGGGCGATCTATCGGGCGGTGGGCGGCAATGCGTTCACCGCCGCCGAACTCCGCCGGTGCTGCGGGATCGCGGAGCCGAAAGAATGTACATTCCTAAAACTCAGCGCTCGCGGGATCGTTGAGCGCGAGAAGGGGGTCCGCCGGGGTCCTACCGTCTGGCGGCTCCGTCAGGAGATCCTGAGCCACTACGCGGCACAGGAGGTGGGCGCATGATCCTGATCCTCGAAGGCTCGGAGGCCGGGGAGTATCTCTGGTATCTGGCTGCTCACAGGAAGACCGCCCGCCCGCATTTCGTCGCCGGTGGTGAGCACCTTGACGACGAGATCCGCGAGAGCAAGCGGGCGGCCGTGATCCGCCCACAGACCTCCGGCCCGTGTGTGCACATCGACCAGGCAGACGACGACGACCCCGAGGCCGTCCAGGTGCTCGGGTTCGGGTGCCGGCATCCTGCGGGAGATTGCCCGCACCTGGAGACCCCGGAGATCCTCTGCTCGGTCCGGGATGCCTGCTACGCGATGGCCGAGGTCATCCGGATGCGGGAAGCCTGTGAGGCGGAGCAGGAGGAGCAGGACCGTGAGATGGCAGCCGACGATGGGTGGCTCCACACCTACGAGGTGGAACCAGAGCCGATGGAGTCCCCGGCGAGGACCTATCTCGATTGCCTCGATGCGGGCCTATATGCGTATCTGGACAAGGACGGCGCCCCCTCTCCGGAGCCGGAGTTTCCGGCACCCGTGCCAGAGGAGGAGCCGGTCTACGAGACCAAGCCGATCTCCCGTATGCGCGAGTGGTCGGAAGAGGAGCACGCGGCGATCGTCGGGGCGACCTCTCCCGGCGACGCGATCCAGCGATACCGGGCGGCGTTCCCGGCATCGGGGCGTTCAGACGGTGCGATCCGGACACGGTGGCACATCGAGGTCAAACCTACCGCCCCGGAGACCGCACCGACCCCGACCCCCGATTTTGTCGGCGATACTGTCCCGGTCACACAGTGCGACCCCCCTCTCCCTCAGGAGTCCGCGATCCAGGTCCGGGTGCGGCGGGATGCCTGGTCGAAGAGTGAGGACCGCGCCATCTGGGATGCCGTCACTCCGGCTGTAGCAGTCCGAGCCTATCGGAAAGCGTTCCCCGCCTCGAAACGTGGCGACAAGGCCGTGAAGCGGCGGTATCACGCGCTCCGAGCGGGGGAAGACCGGACCCAGGCAGGGCAGCGAATGCCGTGGACCGCCGAGGAGGAGATACCGATCCGGGAGGCGACGGACGTCCAGGATGCCGTGACGCGGTTCCGGATGGCGTTCCCCGACTCTCAGCGGAGCGCCAGGGGCATCCAGGGCAAATTCTACGTGATTCGGCGCGCGCGGCGCAGCACGGAGACGCCCCGTCCCAAGCCTACCGCCGACCCGGTCCCGGTGAAGCCGAGCCACACCGGCCGTAAAAAACCGAAATGGGCGGTCGGGGAGCGCGTGATCGTCGGCGATCAGGCGGGGCGGGTCTCGTACGTGCGCGGGGCGAACTGCATGGTGGAGTTCGACGCCGGCGGACCGGCGCGAGTGGTCCCGGCCACTGATCTCAGGAGGGGGTCCGAATGAGGGTCGGTGACCGGGTGCGCGTGCACCTGCCAGCGTCGGCGATGCATGGCGCGACCGGGCAGGTGATCCGGAAATATCCGTCGATGGATCAGTGTCTCGTCGCCCTGGATGGCAGGCGGGGCATTATTGGGCTCTCCGTCGAGGCGCTGGAGGCGGTCTGAGTGGCTAGACCGATCCTCTACATCTCCGGCCCCTACTCCGCCGGCAACGGGCGCACGGTCGCGGACAACATCGCGGTCGCCCGGAGGTATGCGGTCGCGGCGGCGAAGGCCGGGTGGATGCCGTTTACCCCGCACCTCAATACAGCGGGGTTCGAGGTCGACTGCCCCGAGATACCACACGAGGAGTGGCTCGCCGGGGACCTCGCGATCCTCCGGCTCCTGCCCCGGG
>JAQVVW010000308.1 GCA_028698765.1 Methanoculleus sp.
GATCCGACCGGCGTCTTCCAGGTCTCGGTCGACTGGCAGAGCCCGGACGCGGTCGAGACGCTCGGCTACGTGGAACCGCCCGCGTTCGTCGCCGTCACCGGCCGGGCGACGCTGACCGGAACCGGTCAGCGAGCGTGCGCGACGGTGGAGGCCGAGGCCCTCTCGGTGGTGAACCGCACCGCCCGCGATCTCTGGGTGCTCTCGACCGCCGGCGTGACGCTTGATAGGCTCGAAGCGCTCCTCGACGGCAGGGACGAACGGGCCGCGGCCGCCCGCCGCCTCTACGGGATCACGGACGAGGATATCCGCGGGATGGCCGGGATGGTGCGCACGGCGCTTGCAACCGTCCGCCCGGATATCTCCGTCGGCGAGATCTCGCCCCTCGTCGCTCGCGACCTCCAACTTTTCGCCCTCGAGGGAGAGGGGGATGCCCGGGGCGTCGGGCTAGAGGATGCCGTCGCCGCCGGGGTGCGGGCGGGCCTCTCCGCCCGAGAAGCACGCGCCGCGCTCGAAGAACTCCTCGCCGCCGGGGAGTGTTACCAGCCCGCATCGGGCATGATAAAACTGATCTGAGACGATAATGCACCTTCATTTCATCGAGAACGGCCCTGCTCTCCTGGTCGAGGGCGATCGGCGGGTGCTGGTCGTCGCCGACCTGCATATGGGCATCGAATCGGGCCTCGAACGTCACGGCGTCCACATCGCGAGCCGGAGCGCCGCCCGGGCCGACCGGGTGATCGCCTGCATCGAGGAGGCAGAGCCCGACCTCCTCCTCCTCCTCGGGGACGTCAAGCACAACGTCCCGGTGACGACCCGGCAGGAGTACCGGGAACTCCCCGGCGTCCTCCAGTCGTTTAGGGAGCGCGTGCCGATCGCCGTCGCCCCGGGCAACCACGACGGCGGCATCGGGAGGTTCCTCGAGCCCGGCGAACTCCTGCCCGCCGACGGTGCGCTCATCGACGGCGTCGGCTACCTCCACGGCCATACCCACCCCGCCACCGGCCTTCCCGGCCACCTCGTCGTCATCGGCCACCACCACCCGGTCGTCTCGCTCATCGATACCGTCGGGTGCGCCGCACGCGCCCGGCCGGCCTACCTCTACTCAGGACTAGAGGAGCCGTCCGGGGAGCGCACCCGTCTCCTCTTCGTCCCGGCCTTCAACGAGTTCGCGGGCGGTATCGACGTCGGAAGATTGCGGAAGAGTGGGCTCGGCCCCCTCTCCCGGTGCATAGACGAAAAGAACGCGGAGGTGTTCCTCGCAGATGGCACGTACGTCGGCTCCCCGGCTACGCTCTGCCCCACAGACGACCGCTGACCTCCTCGACCCGCGGGTGCGGGAGGTCGTCAGGAGGCGCGGGTTCACCGGGTTCTCCGAGGCGCAGGAGCAGGCCATCCCGCGGCTTCTTGCGGGGGAGAACCTCGTCCTGGTGGCGCCGACCGGCACGGGGAAGACCGAGAGCGCGATGCTCCCGGTCTTCGACCGGCTCCTCGAGACCACCGGCGCGGGGTTCAAGGCGCTCTACATCACGCCCCTCCGGTCGCTGAACCGGGATATTCTCAACCGGATGGAGTGGTGGTGCCATGAACTCGGCCTCTCGGTCGGCGTCCGGCACGGGGACACGCCGCAGAACGAGCGGCGCAAGCAGGCGCTGAACGCCCCCGACCTCCTCATCACCACCCCCGAGTCGCTGCAGGCGCTCTTCATGGGCAAGCGCCTTAGGGAGCACCTGAAAAACGTGAGGTACGTCATCATCGACGAGATCCACGAGCTCGCCGACAGCAAACGGGGAGCCCAACTCGCGGTGGCGATCGAACGCCTGGCCGAATACGCGGGAGAGTTCCAGCGGATCGGCCTCTCGGCGACCGTCGGGAACCCCGACGATATCGGCCGGTTCCTCTGCGGAGCCCGGCAGTTCTCGCTCGTCGAGGTGCCGGTCGCGAGCAGCCTCGAGATCGGCGTCCGGTTCGCCGGGGAGGACTTCGGCGCCCAGGCGCGTGCCGTCGGGAAGTGCCTGGACTCCCCCGGCTCCACCCTCGTCTTCGTCAACACCCGGGTGACCGCCGAGGCGCTCGGCCACCATCTCTACTCCCGCGGCGACGTCGAGGTCCACCACGGCTCGCTCTCGCGGGACGTCAGGGTCGATGCCGAGGAGCGGTTCAGGAAGGGCGAGATCCGGACGCTGATCGCGACGTCCTCGATGGAACTCGGTATCGACATCGGCCACATCGAGCACGTTGTCCAGTTCGGCTCTCCCCGGGAGGTCTCAAGGCTGGTGCAGCGGGTCGGCCGGGCCGGCCACCAACTCGACGCCGTCTCGCGCGGAACCGTCCTTGCGACGGGGTTTGACGACCTTCTGGAATCGCTCGTGATCGCACGGAGGGCACGAGCAAACGAGTGCGAACGGATCGTCCCGCCCGCCGGCGCCGCCGACGTCCTCGCGAACCAGGTTGCGGCGATCGCGGTCGAGTACGGGGAGATCGAGATCTCCCGCGTCCGGGGGATGATCGAACGGTCGAACGTCTTTGCGGGTTCAGGATCGCTCCTCGACGACGTCTGCCGCCAGATGGCGGAGCACCGGTTGATCCGGCTTGACGGCACCCGGATCATCCGGACGGGCCGGGCCCGCCGCTACCTCATCGAGAACCTCTCGATGATCCACGACGAGCGGAAGATGGAGATCTTCGATATGGTCTCGCGCCGCACCGTCGGGACGCTCGACGAGTCGTTCGTCCTCGGGTGGATGCACACCGGCGCGGTCTTCATCACGAAGGGCCAGCTCTGGCGGGTGCTCGATATGGAGGGCGGCAGGATCACGGTCGAGCCGGCCACGAAGGCGAAAGGCGAGGTCCCGTCGTGGGAGGGCGAGCAGATCCCGGTGCCGTTCGCCGTCGCCCGG
>JAQVVW010000309.1 GCA_028698765.1 Methanoculleus sp.
TCGGGCTCTCCTACCACCAGACCTATCGTATCCTCCACGGCTATACGAGCCGGGGGACGGCCTACTCCGGTCTCCTTGAGAAATGCCCGGCGGTCAGTTTCTTCGATACGATGGTCACCGAGGATGGGGAAGGATACGCGATGCGGCGGCGGGAGCACCTCTTCTCCTTCGACTGCACTGTCTACCGGCGCTGGGCCCATGGCGGCGGGGTCTGGCTGGACGGGGGCCGGGATGGTGGTCCCGATAACCCTGGGCGGCCACCAGACTTGAGCACTGTGGATTGCACCGTTGCAGCAGGTTTACCGCAGGATTCCAGCACCGGGTGCAACGATCCAGCGGCTCGAAACGACGTTGAATTGGCCGATCTTTGTACCGGTAGAGAGAGGCGTCTCCCTCTCGGTACTGAAGTACAGCAGAACGTACCCACAGTCCCCGGTACCGGCTCCGGGGTGAGTGCGTCTGCGTGCGTGTGCGAAACCCACAATGCCGGAACCGGTCCCGGGACACCGGCATCACGGGGCGGAAGCCTCAATCAGACGCCATTCAGTCGTCCTCCGGCTGGCATCGCCGGTTGTACTACGCTGAAAAGAGATGCAAGGCGAGGGCCCATGCCGCAAGAGTCCCTATCGGGGGTCCTCGATCACCGTGAGTTTCTCCGGGTGAAGGTCGAGCTCGGCCGGTGTGATCTCTGCAATACGGGGAAGGCGGTCTACCGCTCGCGGGAGGCGCGGACGAGCCTCTGCGAGGGGTGTTACGCCCGGCTGGTGCGGGAGGGAAACGCGAGGGAGGGGGTGCGGTGAACGACGGTTCGTAGAACCGGAGTTCGAGCACCGAAGGTGCGATTAACGACGCGTGCCCCGGTGGGTGCGATGGGCCGAAGGGCAGGAGTTCGAGCACCGCCAGGTGCAAGCAACGACTGCCCTACGGGGAGGAAGTTTGAGCGTCGTGAGGCTGCGGGGGATCTTGTGGCGCTTCAATCTTCGACGAGAGAATCCCCCGAGCGTCAGATATCGGACATCCCTAAAACAGAAGATGTCCGATATGTCTGATAAATGTCCGATAAATGTCCGTTATCTTGCAGGGTATACTCTCGGGACATCAGGCTTTCCCGGGATGTAGTCGGGCTAAAACGTACCTTCTACCCTTTTTCGCACCGACTGCTTCCAGCAAACCGCGGTGGACGAGATCGAGAAGATCGCGGTATCGGGTCTTCTCCGATACCTCCGGGGCAATCGATGCATAGTCCACAGCAGTTATACCGCCGTTTTCTCTGGCAAAGGACATGGCCTGCAGCTGCCGCTCGTTCAGACCGGCACCTCGCAGTGAGTCTTCGGTAAACCGCAGATCCTTTCTCATGCGCACGATGAACCCGAACGAATCACTTTGAAATTCAGGCTCCGGGAGCCTGGCCTCTGCGAGTGCATCTACGATTCGGCCGATGCCGGAGCCATACCGCTCGACAAACCCTGCAAGGTAGAATATCTTTGCTATGAGCGGGTTGCGCAGAAACGAGTAGTGTTCGGTCTTGAGCATCTCGATCGTGATTCCTTGCGGCAGCGATCCGGGATTGTGGAACCGTATGGCGTCGTCGTAGACACGGATCTGCGTCTGGATGTCGGTGTTGAAGTAGTCCCGGTGGATAAGCGCGTTGAGGAGCGCTTCACGAATTGCCAGTAGCGGGTAGTCCCAGATCTCCTTCCTCTGGAAGGACTCCTGCATTGCGTCCGCCGAGATCTCATATCGGACATCGATGAGGCTTTTCACCCGCTCTTCTGCTCGTGTGAACTGCTGGATGAGGTTCCCGGAGAACTCCTCATCCCCGATGATGATATCCCTCCCCTTGAATCGGCCGACCCGGGTAGTGGTGTTGATGAAGAATCGTTGTGGTTCTTTGCCAAAGAGCATGATAGCGGCATTGGTCAATTTGCCGTTGACAGTAAGTTCCAGGCGGCGCAGAATCGCGTCCACGGGCTCTTCTTCATCTGCGGTATCGAGTCGGTTCGACCGCTTTGCCAGATGAACGAATGTTCTGACGGTATCGGGATCGACATCGTCGATGGAGTAGTCACCGGTGAGCGTATCCCAGGTTATCCTGGATTTACGGATCAGAAAATGAACAAGTTCCTGTCCGGCAAGGTCGAACGTGTTGCTTCCGCTACGCTGATAGTACCGGCCGTCGCACGAGACGGGGACAGGAGAGGAGGAGACCGCAATGCTGATAATGTCGTTTTCTGCGACCGTCTCGGCAACAACGGAGGGGGTTATACCAAGTTTGTTTCGGATCTTGTTGGGCAGTTCTCGTAAGAGCCGTTTCACCTGACGGACGCCGACCGGTCTCCCGGCATCATCGACGCCGATCTTAAGCACCCCGCCGTTCGTATTTGCAAATGCACAGAGGGTCTTGAGATATTCGTCCTTCCAGGACTCCTTGAATTCAATGTTCTGGCTCTCGATCATGGTGGATGCAGTTGACTACTGATACTACATCGACGGTCATTCTCTTATAGGCTTCCCGCCGACCGGGACGAGGCACTTAGGGGGTTCTAGTTGCTGAGACTGTCTGCCCTCTTCATGTTCGAGCCTGGACGCTCGAAAAAAAAGGACCAGAGATATGTCCCGCACCGGGCATGAGAACTACACACTGCCCCCATATGTACATCACAGTTCACGCCATCCCGCGGCTTCTTGCGGGGGAGAACCTCGACTACACACTGCCCCCATATGTACATCACAGTTCACAGGGCCGGGTCTCCCCTCTTCGTAAAACTCTGGATCGAGCACTGCATCGTCCTATCTCTTCGGATATCGCTTTGCGGGGTATGTAACCGGTATGTAATCAGGAGTATGGATCTCCGGGGAAACCACCCCCTCGATCTCAACCGTGGCCGCATTCCCC
>JAQVVW010000310.1 GCA_028698765.1 Methanoculleus sp.
TCTTCAGGGGCGTGTTCGTGCCCGAGATTGCAGAGAGGACGGCGACACCGAGCCCCTGCGTCGTATAGGGAGAGCAGCGGAGGCAGAGCCCGGCGCTCTCGATGAGGAGGAGGTCGGCACCCTCCTCCTCGGCCCAGGCGACGGCATCCCGCATCACCATGACCCCGGCATGGTCCGGGCAGAGGTCGCCTGAGTAGACCTTCCGCGCCGGGATGCCGAACTCGGCCGCGAGCTCCTCGTCCTCGAACGCCCGGACGACGTCGATCTTGAGGTAGACGATCCGATGCCGGTCCAAAAGGGAGCGGACGGTCTGTCTCACGACAGCGGTCTTCCCGGCGGACGGCGGTCCGGCGACGACGGCGAGCCTCATGCTCCGACCGGTTCCGTGATCAGGTCGCCCGCCCGTATCTGCTCCCGCATCCGACAGAGGATGCCGTCGAGACGGCGAGCCTCCCGGAGGGCCTCGTTCTCACGGCCGTCCGGTTCGATGACCCGCTCGACCGCCCCGTCCCGCATGACGATCCGCCGGGCGGAGAGGAGGGAGACCAGAGGGTCGTGCGTGACAAAGATGACCGCCTTTCCCTCGATCCGGAGGACCTCGATCACCCGCTCTTTAAAGATCCCGGCGTTCTCCACCTCGTCGAGGAGGAGGACCGGGGCAGCCGCGACAAGGACCGCGTCGGCCACGAGGAGCGAACGCGTCTGCCCGCCGGAGAGCGCGGTCATCCGGGCGTCCGGCCGGATCCTCTCGCCGGTGAACTCATTCGCGAGGTCGATCGTCCGGCCGACGATACGGTCGTCCCCTATCTTCCGGGACCGGACGTGCATCGTAAGAAACTCCGCGACCGTGAGGTCGGCGAGGCACCGGGTGTTCTGGGTGATCAGGGCGACAGGTTTATGCGCCGGGTCGCGGACGAACTCCTCGGGCGGATAGGCACCGTTGACGAGGATCGTCCGGCCCGTCGCGGTGTCGTTCCGGGCGAAGACCTCGATATCGTTGATGAAGGCGCTCTTCCCGGAGCCGGTGGGGCCGACGATGGATATCGTGTCGCCCGGGCGGATGGTGATCGACTCGAACCGCTCCGGCTCGCCGCTCCGGCTTCGGCCGGGAAGGATCGTGATCTCCCGAATGGGTGGGGGGTTCATAAAGGGAAGTCGTCGCAGGTCATGATAAGATTTGCCTTATGCCAGGGAATATATAACCATAATAGGAAAATCTTATCTTTAATATGATACTATAGTAGAGTAATGCTTTCAAGAAGGATCTTCGAGACCGAGTTCGCCGGGGCGCTCCAGGAGGAACTCGCCCGGCAGGATATGAGTGTCCGGGACCTCGCGGAGCGGGCCGGGATCCCGCCCGCAACCCTCTACAAACTCACGTCGGGCAGGGCGGATCCGCGCCTCTCCACCGTCCGGCGGATCGTCAACGTCCTCGAGCCCCGGGAGAAGAGTTTCATCGCGGTGATCGCGGCGCGGTTCCTGCTCGATGACCTGGACAACCGCGACCTTCCCATCGGCGACCGGAGTTACCGAATCCGGGGCTACGCCGCAGACTCGCTCGAGGAGTGTATCATCGCCGCGGTGCGGGCCGACAAAGAGGGGGCGCTCGGGATCATCTGCGCCCCCATCCTCGCGCCGATCGTGGAGAAGATCGTCGACTGCCCGGTGGCGATCATCAAGCCGCAGCAGCAGACGCTGATCGAGGCGATCGAGACGATAGCAAAGAGGGTTTAGGGGACCGTCACAACCTAACTCTAGAAGAAGTCGATCAGGTAGTAGTTCCCGCGGTACTCTGCGATCTTCCCCCGGTAGCCCTTTACGATACGCACCGTCTCGTTCTCGGAGAGCGGCACCTCCATAAAGCCGGTGCGAAGGGTCTCGTTCACCTTGGGGAGGTCGGCGAGATCGGCATCGGTGAGCGGGACGACCCCGTGGCCGGCCTTCAGGAAGTCGGCTCTCGTCCAGTCTGCAGGGTACCCGGAATCCTCCAGATCCCCGTTGCTGATGTTGTACAGCGTGAGATAGCAGCCGCTCAGCCCTTTCACGTCGGCGGAGGAGAAGAGATAATGGAGGATCTTCCCCGGGGATTCGGTGTCGTACCGTCCGGTGCTCTCTACCCAGTACGCGGCGTCGCCGATCTCGAAATAGCCGCGAAGAACGTCGCCGCTGATGGTCAGGTGCGCCCTCCCGTCCCCGGAAAGGGTGCCGGCGAAGGAGTGAGTGTCGTGCAGCACCTCCTCGAGATCCGCCGTGCAGGGTTGCCCGGCGATATGCACCGCCAGCGGTTCGCCGTGGAGCAATCGATCGAGGATTGCCTGCGTATCGTAGACGGCGAGGTCGTAGCGCCGGATCGATGAGAGGATATCCACGCCCTCGACCGGGGCATCCCTCTTCTCCGTGAAGAAGTCGATATGGACCAGGGCCTGATCCTCCGGGGCAATCTTCTCGTGTGGGACTACGGTGACCTCAGTAGCGGGCGCGAAAGCCGCAACACCCGCCGCCAGCGCCGTGACTGCGGCGGTGAGGAGGAGCGCCGGGATCACCGAGCCTTTCTCTCTCATCTCACCGCCTCTTCCGGTCGATGAGGAGGAGCGCCCCCGTGAGCGAGAGAACAGCAAGCGCGGAACCGAACCCCGGGACCGTCCGGCTCGACGGTTCCAGTTCCAGGTCGAGGGTGTTTGTTGAGTTCTCAAAGACGAACTCCTCCCGGAGGGGGGAGTAGCCCTCCTTCTCGACCGTGACCATCTGTCGGTAGCCGGGCGTGTCTACCAGATAGCGGCCATCTTCTCCCGTCACGTTCGTTGCCGCAATGGGTTCGTCGTCGAGCGTAAACACCGATTCGAACCGCACCGATGCACCGGGGAGCGGGTTGTCGCCGGTATCCGTC
>JAQVVW010000018.1 GCA_028698765.1 Methanoculleus sp.
ACGGATCGCCCAGCTCTCCTGCGGGGCGGAGTATAGCGGCGTCCAGAAGGAGATCTATGATGCCGCCGAGTCGGTGGGTGCAGAGGTCTTCTTCCCCGATATCGCTCTCGGCGATGTGGAACGTGCGGTCAAGAAGTTCGGGCTGGACGTCAAGAGCGCCGATCTGAAACTGATGATCGCCCGGGCAATGGCCCTCGTGGAGGGGAAGGTGGAAGCGGACGGGGTCTTCATCGGCACCTGCTTCCGGTGCGCCGAGGCGGCGATCGTCAGAAACGAACTCCGGCGGTACATTCCCGAGAACTCGAAACTCTCGGTGGTGAGTTACTCCTTCACCGAGCGGACGACCGCAGGCACCCTCCTCACCAGGATGGAGGCCCTGACCACCATCGCCCGCCGGAGAGCGCTCCTTGCCCGCGAGGAGCAGACCGGGATCACGATGGGCGTCGATTCCGGGTCGAGCACGACGAAGGCCGTCGTGATGAAGGATAACGAGATCGTCGGCACCGGGTGGCACCCGACGACCGAGGTGATCAAGAGCGCCGAGAGCGCCATCGCGGACGCGCTTGAGATGGCGGGGCTTGCCCGCGAGGATATCCAGGCTATCGGCACCACCGGATACGGGCGGTTCCTGATCGGGAAGCATCTCGGTGCGGAACTCATCCAGGAGGAGCTGACGGTGAACTCGAAGGGTGCCGTCTACCTTGCCGGCCACCAGCGGGGCGCCGCGACCGTCATCGATATCGGCGGGATGGACAACAAGGCGATCAGCGTCATCGACGGCATCCCGGGCACCTTCACGATGGGCGGAATCTGCGCCGGCGCAAGCGGCCGGTTCCTGGAGATGACCGCGAAGCGGCTCGGTATCGATATCACCGAGCTCGGCCCCCTTGCGATGAAGGGCATGGGCAAGAACGTCCCGATGAACAGTTATTGCATCGTCTTCGGGACGCAGAGCCTGGTGAACGCCCTCGCGGCAGGGAGCTCGCCCGCGGACGTGGCGGCTGCGGCCTGCCACAGCGTCGCGGAGCAGGTCTTCGAGCAGCAGTTGCAGGAGGTCGACATCAAAGAACCGGTGATCATGGTCGGCGGCACCTCGCTGATCGAGGGGCTGGTCTACGCGATGGGCCAACTCCTGCAGACCGAGATCGTCGTCCCGCCCAACTCGCAGTACATCGGCGCGGTCGGAGCCGCCCTGCTCGCGTCCGGATTCATCAAGGGAGAGTAAATGCCCCCGTTGAACTACTTCGTGGTCGAGTCGCCGGACGAGGTCGGGAGGAACGCCTACGAGCGGGTCGCAGGCGACGTCCTCCAGGACCTGGATCTCATCAAGGTGATCGACCGGCTGCACATCTACGTCGACCCGAAGGTGCCGATCTTCGTCGCTGCCGGGCTTCTACGCCATATGCCGCGTGAGATCCGGGTTGCCGACTTTGCCAACGTCAACCGCGGCGAGAAAGAGATCGTCCTCGATATCGGCGACGAGACCTATCTCGCGCCGCTCCTCCAGAAACTCTGGGCGATCTACGGCAAGGAGCACGTCGACCAGCCCGACCGGTTCACCGTCGTCCTCCCGGTGGGGATGGCCGGGGACGAGAACCTCGATCGGCTGGTGGTGGCCGACCCGAGCGAAAACCTCTACAAGGACGTCATCTACGCGCTCCAGTACATCGCTCCCGAGGGGTTCAAGGTCCGCCGCCAGTACATCCGGGAAGGAAAGTTTTACTACGTGGCGAGCGAGGACACCCTGCCGACCGATATCGTGGAGACGATGGTCGTGCCGCTCTTTGAGAGGATGGGGGTGACGCTATGACGACACTGGTGCCGGTGACCTACAAGGGAGGCGTCTACCGGCACGACGAGATCATGGACCTGATCGACGACCTCGGGGGCTACATCGTCCAGAAGCACGTCATGGCCCAGGACGTCGTGCTCCAGTCGTTCGTGCCGCGTGACGACATCGAGTTGATACGCCGAATCGCAAAACCGCTCGCCGGCGAGGTGGTCGAAGCGCCCCTCGTCGGGACGGAGATCGCCGTCGTGAGCCCGAGCCTTGAGATCCATCACCTCCCCCACATCTCCTGCGATATCGCCGAGTATCTCAGGCGATCGGGCGCGAAGACCAACATGGTCGGGCTCGCGAGAGGGTTCGGGAAACGGATTGCAAACTTGAACGACGAGGAGCGGGACGTCATCAACGAGCACGATCTCGCCGTTTACGCGCTCGGTAACTTCGAGGAGTGCATCCGGAAGAAGTTCCCGGCGATCCGCCGGGAGATCGATGTGCCGATCGTGGTGACCGGCGCGCCCGACCGCGAGGCCCTGATGCGGGCGATCGACCCGCCCGTCGAGGGATACGTGGGCGGGATCGGCAGGATCATGCACCGGTTCAAGCGCCCCGAGGAGCTCGGGAAACTTGACGAACTGGTGGACGAGGTCTCCCGCGTCCTGGATGCGCGGCGGGACGCTCTCGCAAAAGACCCGCTCTCCGTCTTCCCGCCCCGCCTGATGGCGATCATCGAGGAGCAGATCCACGAGGTCAGCATGCTCACGCATCCGACGCCGGTGACCGCCCAGATGGAGGGGCTCCGGGTGAAGCTCCCCTACGATTCGTATGCCGACGACGTGCGGTCGCTTCCGGTCGCCGAAGGGGTGACGGTCGGTGATATCGCCGATGTCACGCCGTCGCGGATGCGCAACTACATATTGATCCGGATTAAACCATTCTCGGAAACAAGAATACTGGTGTAGATGCGATGGATTTCGAAAAGGTACTCACGAAGGTTGTGGAGCGGGGGTCGGACGTCTTCGCGGAGGATCTCCTCCGGGAGATCGAGACCGAGTACGGCCGGGTCCCCCTGATCTTTGAGCGGATGGCGGAACGCCCTGAGATCCTCATCTCACACCTCCTCTACAAGGGCGCTGTCGTCGAGACCAGCCAGCTCGAACCGAAGATGATCGAGCTGATCAGCCTTGCGGTGGGCGCCGCGCTCAAGTGCAGCCATTGCGTGGAGTATCACCTGCAGTCCGCGATGGCGAAGGGCGCGACCCGGGCTGAGATCCTCGAGGTGATCCTGATCGCGGGGATGCTCGCGAACTCCGCCGTCCTCGCTGACGCCTACCGGGTGGTGAACGGCACGGGCTCGGCCCCCTGCCCCTCCTGCGACATCAACGGCACGGGCCTGGATAAGACCTGTTCAGACAAATAACCCCCTGGTATTCGGAGCATGTGCGGTATCGCCGGGCAGTTTGCCCTGAACGGGGAGGATGCGGATGCGACCCTCGTCGGGGCGATGGCGGAGAGGCTCGCCCATCGTGGTCCCGACGGCGAAGGAACGTTCTTCTCCGGGCCGATCGGCCTTGCCCATCGCCGCCTCGCGATCATCGACCTCTCCAATGAGGGCCGCCAGCCGATGGGAAGCGAGGACGGCATGCTTCAGATCGTCTTCAACGGCGAGATCTACAACTACCGTGAGATCCGGGAGGAACTCTTTGCCGCCGGCCATCGTTTCGCATCCGCAACCGATACGGAGGTGATCCTGCACGCCTACGAGGAGTGGGGGCGGGACTGCCTCGCCCGGTTCAACGGGATGTGGGCGTTCGCCCTCTGGGACGGACGCCGCCGCGAACTCTTCTGTGCAAGAGATCGCCTGGGCGTCAAGCCGTTTTACTACACAGTGACCGATGGATCGTTCCTCTTTGCGTCAGAGATCAAGGCGCTCCGGGTGCATCCCGGGGTAGGCCGGCGGCCGAACGACCGGATGCTCTCGACGTTCCTTGCGTGGGGGGTTGCGGATCACACGAAAGAGACGATGTACGACGGCGTCTTCCAGCTCCCGCCGGCCCATACGGTCGTCGTCTCCGCGGAGGGTGTCGGGGAGTCGGAACGTTACTGGGACTTCACGATGAGCGGCGCCCCGGGCGGGGTCGACGACGAGGCCGCCGCACGGGAGGTCAGAGTCCTCCTGACCGACGCCGTCCGGCTCCGGCTCCGTAGCGACGTCCCGGTTGGGACCTGCCTCTCGGGCGGTATCGACTCCTCGACGGTCACCGCCCTGATCAACGTTCTCCTGCAGGCGGAGAGCCCGGGGAGCGTCGGCGAGCGGCAGAAGACGTTCTCGGTCTGTTTTGACGATCCCCGGTTCGACGAGAGCCGGTATATCGATACGGTGGTCGCGGCGACAGACGTCGCGAGCCGCCGGACGACGCCGGGCACGGACGGGCTCTGGGAGGATATTGAGCGGTTGCTCTATGTGCAGGACGAGCCGTTTGCGTCCCTCTCGATATACGCCCAGTACTGCGTGATGCGGCTCGCGAGCGGCGAGGTGAAGGTGGTCCTCGACGGGCAGGGCGCCGACGAGCAGCTCGGCGGCTACATCGCCTACCAGGCGCCGTATATCCGGGGCCTCCTCCGGCGCGGAAACGTCCTTGCGGCCCTCCGGGAGGGGGTCGGGAGTGTGCGGCATCACCGGTCGTTCTTCTCGTGGGCGGCTGCTCAATCCCGGGTACGCTCAGAGCGCCGGGGACTCCTCCGGGGGGACGCGCCGGAGGTTCTCCGGTATGCGGGGTCGCTTGAGGAGGTGCTGAAACGGGAGGTCACGGCGTCGAACCTCCCCCTCCTGCTGCACTGGGAGGACAGGAACTCGATGGCCTTCTCGGTCGAGGCGCGGGTTCCGTTCCTCGACTACCGGCTGGTGGAGCACCTCGCGGCGCTCCCGCTCGACCAGAAGATCCGCGGCGGCGTCACGAAGTACGTCCTCCGGCAGGCGATCCGGGGGCTGGTCCCGGACGCCGTCCGGTGCAGGATGGACAAGATGGGGTTCGTCACCCCCGAGGAGGTCTGGATGAAAAGCGAACTTGCGCCGCGTGTCCTCGACCTCTTCCTGGCGCCCGGGTTCCGAGAGCGGCCCTACTGGGACGCGGAGCGGGTGCTCGAGAACTACCGGGCGTTCCTCGAAGGCAAAAGTCCTTATTCTACCGAGTTCTGGCGGATAGCCTGCGCGGAGATGTGGCTGCGGCAGTTTGATGCGTAGGGATTCTCTGCGCCTGGGTGTGAATCGCTCACTTCGCGCCCCCCCACTCCCCCTCCTCCTGCGGGCAGACGCCCCCCTTCTTCCGCAGCCCTCTCCCCGCATACGCCGCAAGCAGGACGGCGAGGATGCCGGTGACGAAGATGCCGTCGAAGATCCCCGCGCCCCCTATGGAGAGGACGGTCGGCCCGTCTGCGGTCAGCGCCGAGAGCACGTCGGGGTTCGCGAGGTTGAGGATATCGGCCCCGAGGAGGGTGCCCATCGTCCCCCCGGCGTAGGCGAGGCCCGGGGCGGTGCGGCACCCGCGGGCGAGGAGGAGCCCGGTTACGGCGCCTGCGAGAGGTGCGATGTAGAACGGCATCGTGATCCCGAGGCCCGGGACGGGCGTTGCAGCGGCGTAGGCGACGAGCGAGACCAGGACGACTGCGGCGAGGGACTTCAGCCGCGAGACCCGGCCCCGCCCGACCATCTTGAGCGTTACGAAGAGGGGGATGAGCGCTCCACCCACGTTGACCGCGATGAGATCCTCTCCTAACGGGATGAGCGGGATATCGATCAGGCTCCCGAGCAGCGCCCCTACGGTCACCAGCATCGCCTGGTAGAACCGGAGCCCGATCGACTCGAAGACCCCCTCGCTGATGAGGAGCAGGTTGAATATGACCAGTGCCGGTATGAGAACCGCTAGCGCAACGAGGATCTGCTCCGGGCTGAAGAGAACCGGCAGGATCGCGATCGCGGGCAGTTCGGTCTCCATGGGTCGGGTATACCGGACGGGGTCATGCCATAAATAGTTTAACGGCTACGGCCTCGGAGAGTTCCCGGGACCGCTCGTCCGGGTGAGGCGACTTCGACCCGACGGTCTTTCGGGCGTGCCGGCGCCGCTCAACCTGCCCCGTTTCAGCGTCCGGTGAAGGGTGAGTCTCACCGGCGATAAGCCAAAATCAGGGGCCAATAGTGAATAGAAACCTCAAATTACTTATTTTATATTCATTTCAGAATAGATATATTCATATGTGGGTAACCGAAAATAATGTTAAACCCGGAGTTCCTTCCTCGAATCGGATAACGGGCACCGGAGAACAACCCCTGGACGCATATCTCGAGGCGTTTGTGGCCGGTGCAGGTTTGGGGGATGGTGGGTGACCGGGAGCAACTCCGTCCAATCTGACCGGTTGCACCTGCACAGAGGAGCATGACCGCCTTTACCGTTGAAGACCTGATCCTGCATCTGGAGCGACTCCAGGCGAGGGGCCCGATCCCGTTCGACGTGAAGAGCGGAGAGATATTTGGTATCCTCTGCCCCTCCGGCCAGGACCGGCAGACCCTGCTCTCCCTCCTCATGACGGTCATCTTTCCGGTTCCGGAATTTGCCGAGCGCTCACCGCTCGCGGTTCTCGGGGGTCTCGGGGACGTCCGGAGGAGCATGGGCATCGCCCTCCAGGAATCGGTGCTCGACCCTGCGCTGACCGGCAGGGAGAACCTGGACTTCCACGCCCGGCTGCACGGCCTGAGCGACGATCTCCGGCGGAGGAGGATCCCCGAGATCATAGACCTCTTTGGCATCGCCGGGGATGCCGATGCCGCCGTCGAGACCTACTCTCCCGCCATGCTGCAGCACCTTGAGCTCGCCCGGGCATACCTCACGCACCCGTCGGTTCTCTTCCTTGCCGAACCGACGGCCGGGCTGGACGATGCCGGGCGCCGGGAGACCTGGGGCCTGCTCCGGCGGCTGAACCGCGAACGGAAGGCGACGGTCATCTTTACGACGCACGATCTGGAAGAGGCGGAGGCGATCTGCACCCGGGTTGCCGTGGTGGATCGCGGTGAGGTCGTTGCCCTGGACGAACCGGAGACCTTCCGTGCGGTGATGGCCGTCGATGATGCCCCGCTCGGATACGATGATACCGCCTAGGTCTCCGGGCCGGCGAACCAATATCTATTTACGCCTGCGACCGCGACATGGATGCATGGCCAATTTCCGTTCTCTGTTAGTGCCTTTGTTCCTCGCCGGGAGCACTATTGCGGCCGTGCTGATCGGGGGATGCGTTGGAGACAACCCTGCTCCACAAGACCGTATCAACCGGACCGTGCCGCCGGCTGAAGCGTCTGCCCTGATCGAAGAGATGAAGCAGGATCCAACATTCGTCATCATAGATGTCAGGAGATCGGATGAGTATGCCGGGGGGCATATCCCGGGCGCAATCAACATCGACTCGGCGCACCTCTCCGAGCACCTTGAAAGCCTTGACCGGGACGGAACATATCTTCTCTGTTGCCAGCGGGGCGGGCGGAGCGCCGGCGCCCGCGAGGTGATGGAGAAGGCCGGCTTTGAGAACGTTTACGAGGTCAAAGGCGGCATGAGCGCCTGGCGGGCTGCCGGGCTCCCGGTGACCGGGGTTTGATCTTCACTCCTCCTGCTTCACGTAGGTGACGCCCTCCGGCTCCTCCGCTTCGCGGGTCTTCTACCACGGCGGTGCCCGAGATTCGGTTGAAGAGCCGCCGGTTCGAGCCCGGAGTAAAAAAGAGATTATCCTATATAACTCAGTTCTTCGCGGCCTCTAGCCTCTTCGGCTTCCTGGATCCGGGCTATGATCTGCTCCATATCCCCGGCACGCTGCTGCAGCGAGGTGTGGTCGACCTCGATCCCGGTCAGGCGGGAGAGCACCGTGAGAAGGCTCTCGGCGCTCTTCGGGTCGACGATGTAGCCGCTCGTCTCGCCCATCAGGCATATCCCCTCGATCCCCCGCGCCTTGCCGAGGCCGAGCAGGAGGCCCGAGGCCCCCACGATCATCCCGCCGCTCCCGACGTTCTCAAACGACCCGCCGGACGCCTCTACCTCGGGGCGGAGATGCTCCATGTTGACGGCCGAAAAGACCTTCGGGTTCTCGACCAGGTGGCCGACACCGTAGCCGCCGAGCGCGTATATCCGCCCGACACCGAGGTCTTCGGCGATATCGAGGTAGTGCTCCGCGAGGATGTAGTGCCCCTCTGCCGAGTTGCTCTGGACGTCGCCCACGAGAAAGAGGGCCGCCCTGCCGTCCTTCTCGTAGCGATAGATCTCGTTGCTGGCGAGGTGGGTGATGCCCCGCTCGTCGACGATCACCTGCGGCGGGAAGTGGGGAGAGGAGATCTCCCCTATCTTCTCGGCACCGAGCTCGTGGATCAGGTGGTCGGCGACGAGTTTTCCCACGTGCCCTATGCCGGGCAGACCTTCGATCAGGATCGGGGCGTCGATATTCTCCTCCCGCAAAAAGGTTACTCTGGCGTGTTCCATCTGCGTACGGCCCTCCTGTAGATACCGTACCTGTCCTCGGGTGAAAAACGTGCCGGGTGGGCCGGCCGAGACGGCCGGCCGCAGACCGGGCAGATATCCGAGAGCGTGTATCTCCGGTCGTGCAGACAGCGGCGAATGCGGCTGCTCATATTTTTTATCCGGCCTTCTGCTTCCGGATAAACTTGCCGGAGCCGCCGGCCCGCTCGACCACGCCGACGGCGGCGCTTGCCGCCTTCTCGATCGCCTTCTCGGCTTCCTTATAATCGGGGGCAGTCACTTTTATCCGATATTTCGGGGCTCCGACGTAGATGAGTTCGATCTCCACATCCTCGACCTTCGGCTGCGCACTCCGGAGCGCCCGGCGGATCACGTTGACGCCGTCGGGCCGGTACGACGTCAGGACAAGGTGCCCGGTGATCGTCACCCTCGAGACCTTCACGTTCTCGTTCGCGACGGTGATGAGTGCCGCTTCGACCGGCCCATCCAGGTTCAGTTTATCTGCTGCCTCGCCGCCGGTGGTGACGATATCCTCAAAGGCCGGGTAGAGCTGGCCGTATTCACGGAAGATCGCCTCCTCGATGACCTTCCTGTCCACGCCCGATGCCTCAGCGGCGAATCCGACCCATTTCGTGGCCTTCTGTTCGTTCTTCCACTCGTGAACCTTTTCGCGCCGCTGGTGCTCGTTTACATCTTTTAACGAGAGATCGATGTGGCCGCGATCGGGGTCGACGTTCAGGACTTTGCAGACGACCTTCTGTCCTTCTCTTACGAAGTCCCGGATATGCTTGATCCAGCCCCGCGCTATCTCGGATATCGGTATGAGCCCTCTCCGCTCGTTGTACTCGTCCAGGGTCACGAACGCCGCAAAGTCCTTGACGTCCGCGACCGTGCAGACAACGAGTTCTCCTTCTTCGGGCCACTCTCTCTCGTTCATGCAATTATCACTCAAGTACTGTCAGTATCTCAGCTTTTATATCAGCTTTCCCGCCGTGGGGCTCTGCAAGGATACGCCCGCAGACGGTGCACTCCACGATGGTACTCGCTCTCTCAAAGACTACCTGTTCGTTCTCGCAGTCGGGGCACTTTACCCGGAGGAATGTGCTCCTGTTCTCTCTGTTTACCCGGACCATACCAACTCACTCCGTAAGCTCGAATTTACCGATCCTGAATCCCGGCCGGAGGTGCGCCTTGCCGCAGACCGTGCACCGGTATCTGACGTTGATCTTCTTCGTCGGCTTGTCGCCGCCGGGCACCTTATTGAACTTGCCCATGTTGCCCACTGTGCTCCTGCGTGCCTTCTGGCGGTCGATCCAGTTGAAGTGGCGCACTTTGCCCTTCTTTACCTTCACGACTTCGTGAACCTGGTGGTTCCTGCAGAACGGGCAGTATGTCTTGAATTTTGACGGCATTTTCATAATAGTAACCTCTATTCAACAGATTCGAGTACCTATATCACTTGTTAAGCCTAATATTTAAGGCTATGTCGTGCTCGCAGAGCACGTCTGCATTGTTTTCCGGCAGGGTGACGATATCCCCCATCTTCAGGACGTACGTCCTGCCGTCCATCCCCATGAACGACTCCACATCGGAGCGGATGTGCACGAGGGCGTAGGGCGGCCGGGCGGGACGGGAGGCGGGAGCCGCGGGTGCTCCCCGTGGTTCCGGCAGCCCCTCGCCCTCTTCGGTTCGGTCGGCCGCGGCCACGCCGTCGCCGACGAACGGGGCCGCCTCGCCGTAGACGAGCGCCTCCCGGCACTCCTCGATGGCGTAGATGATCCGCTCGTACATCACCCGCTCCTCCGGGAGCATCTTGCGGGCCTCATCCTTGCTGGCGTACTGCCCCTCCGCCTGCTGGAACGCAAGGTCGAGAACCTGCCGGGTCCTGACCGAGAAGATCTCCTGGACAGTCTCGGTGACGCTCCCTATCTCCTCGATGATCAGGCTCCCCGTCCGGTTCTCCAGGGGGTTTTTGAGGTCGTAGTAGTCTGTCTTGCGCTTCTCGACGTACTCCCGGGCATCGTCGTAGAGGCCGGGCTCGATGTAGGCGAGCCGTCCCGAGTGCTGCATATCGAGCAGCATCTGGCGGAGTTTCTCCAGGAGATCGATGGCCATCATGCACCCCCGGCTATCTCCGCCATGCCCCGGCAGCAGAGGAAGATCGCGAGCGCTTCGGGGACGTTCTGGACCCCTGCGTTGAGCGAGTAGGTGTTCCCGAGCAGGGACGTGGTGAAGGCTGCCTTCAGATCGACCCGCACGTCGCGGTCGCCGAAGACCACGGCGTCCACGAGGGGATCGAACTGTGCGAAGTCCCGGAGATCGAGCGGCACGACCCGCATCCCGCTGCCGCCGTGCAGCGACCCCGGCGTCCGGATCAGCCGCTTGATATCGGTCGTGACCGGTTCGTCCGCACGCGCCCCGGCGTCCCGGAGCCTCTTCTCGAAGTCGGGTGCGGCCGTGATCGCCCGGACGACCCGATCTTTGAGGAGGTCGCCCGGGGCTCTCGCGGCGAGGCTCTTGATGTTCGCGAAGAACTCCGCGGCCGTTCGTTTCCCGATACCGTCGAGCCCGGAGAGGTACGCCGTCGCCTCTGCCGGGTCGCGGGCCGCAAGCCCCGAGAGATGGGCACGGAGAGCCTCCATGTAGCGCCGCCGCCACCCGGTCTCGCCGCCCGCCGGCGTGAAGAGCGCGGCTGGATCGAGCCCGATGCCGCAGACGTAGTCGACGATCTCGCGCCGCTCCTGGCTGCTCCATCCCCGGACGGCGATCTCGGTGACGTGGATATGGTAGCCGCGCCCCCCGGAGAAGGCGACCCGGATCTGGCTCCTGGCAAACCCGAGTTCGTCGGTCAGCATCGCGAGCAGTTTCTCCGTCTCCTCCTTGACCCGCGCAAGCATCATAGCGTAGGGGCCGCGGACGATCTGGTCGGCGTCGAGATCGAAGATGAGGTCGGCGCCCGCCCAGTGCTTCTCGTTCATCGTCGGCGCCGACGGCGTCTGGTAGTAGGCCGTCGAGTAGTAGACGTGCGCGGGGACCAGGTTTTTCACGTATGCGCCGAGTTCCAGCGGGTCGGAAAACGCCATGTGCCGCCGCATCCGGACTTCGGCAGCGTCGAAGAAGACGAATCCCCATTCGCGTTGCTCGAGGGAGGACGGAACGGTGAGGTTCTGCCGCTGGTAATACTCGGCAAACCTCTGCTTCACAAACTCGAGTGTCGCGGGTTTCATGGGAACGTCTTGATCATATATGGCCCCACTCGTTCATATCCCTGTTTCCTGTAGTAGGGCCGCACCCCGACACCGCTCATCACCGCGAG
>JAQVVW010000019.1 GCA_028698765.1 Methanoculleus sp.
GCCGGTTCGAGAGCGCTCTTGGTAAGATCCGGGAGTGGGACTACGATCGGGAGGCGCCGATCCCGCTCGGAACGTTCTACTCGGTCGAAAAGCCGATCTACGAGGAGCATTTCCAGGCGCTCACCGCCGGAAAGCCTGATCGGAGGGCGCTTGTCCAGAAAGTCATCGAGGAGTGGCGCTGAGGCCCACCCGGGGTTATAACCCGGCCGCCCCACCGGGGGGCGGGACGGGCCGGGTGCCCGGACCGTTGGTGAGGCGATATGAGACGGCTGGAAGGGAAGAACGTCCTCATCACCGGCGGCTCGACCGGAATCGGCCGGGCAACGGCGATCCGGCTCGCGGAGGAGGGCGCACGGGAGAGCCGGAGGAGATCGCCGCGGTATTTGCCTTCCTTGCATCCGACGACGCCGCCTACATCACCGGGCAGACGATCTACGTCGACGGCGGGCTGACGCTCTATCCCGACTTCAGGACGCCGTGGTCGTCGGGGAGTTGAAGGGCGGTGGGCCACCGTAACGGACATACCGCCCGGAGATCGCGACCGCCCCCGCGCCACTGCCGGAGAGCCACGCGATCCATTCAAACAGATTAATATAATTCTATTTTTATACAACTGGGCTCGAATAATCGCCCGCACCGGTGTCTGCTATCGCGGGCGATCCAGCGAGGTGACCGATTTCTTGAGCAGAACGAGAGGACGCAGGCGGCGCAGGATCTTCGAGCCAGAAGAGAGCCTGGCGGCCGAAGAGGTCGAGCACGGCCTGAAACTCGTCATCCGGGACGGCCTTGCCACCCAGGCGATGGCGACGCTGACCAGCGGCATCTTCCTCGTAGCCTTCGCCCTCCAGCTCGGGGCGTCGAACACCGTCATCGGCCTGCTCGCAGCCATCCCGCCGCTCGCAGAACTCCTGCAGATACCCGCTATCTACATCGTCAACCGCATCAGGATAAGGCGACTCGTGGTGGTGGCGGCATCGCTCGCGGCGCGGCTCTGCTGGATACCCATCATCCTGATACCCTTCCTCCTCTCGCCGGGGCAGGGAGTGATCGCGCTCATCGCCTCGATTGCCCTCTACGCGTCGTTCTCGGCGATCTCACACTGCGGCTGGAACTCCTGGATGCGCGACCTGATACCGCAGGACCGGCTCGGGGAGTTCTTCTCCCACCGGCTGACCCTCTCCACGGGGATCGCGCTCGTCGTCAGCCTCGCCGCAGGTTTCTTCATCGACTCGTGGGATATCGCTTTTCCCGACCTCGCCGCCTACGGCTACTCCGCCCTCTTCCTCCTCGGGCTCATTGCAGGGCTCGTCGGGATCACCTTCCTCGCCCGCACTCCCGAGCCCCGGATGGTCGTCGAAGAAGGGGAGGACGGCCTGTTCGCCGTCATCCGAAAGCCTTTTGCGGACCTCAACTTCAGGAACCTGGTCATCTTCCTCAGTTCGTGGAACTTTGCCGTCAACCTCGCGTCGCCATTCTTCACGGTTTACATGCTGCAGAGGATCGGCCTCGATATCTCGCTCGTCGTCGCCCTCAGCGTCGGGAGCCAGGTCATGAACATCGTCTTCTACCGGTCGTGGGGCCGGGTCTCCGACCGGTTCTCCAACAAATCGGTTCTCGCCGTGAGCGGCCCGCTCTTCATGCTCGCGATCTTCGCATGGATGTTCGTCACGCTCCCGGATGTCTACATCCTGACCTATCCGCTCCTCATCCTCATTCACATCCTGATGGGAATCTCACTTGCGGGGGTCTCGCTCGCCTCGGGAAACATCGGTCTGAAGCTGGCCCCAAAGGGTCAGGCGACCAGTTACCTTGCGGCAAGCACCTTTGCAAACTCAGTCGCCGCCGGCGTCGCGCCGATCCTCGGCGGGCTCTTCGTGGACTTCTTTGCCGAGCGAGAACTCATCTGGACCCTGATCTGGAAAGACCCGGTGCGAGAACTCGTCTTTGTCACCCTCGACCTGCAGCAGTGGGAGTTCTTCTTCCTGTTCGCTTTCCTCCTCGGACTCTACTCCCTCCACCGCCTCGCGGTGGTGCAGGAGGAGGGGGAGGCGAAGGAGCAGGAGGTCGTCGACGAACTGATCGCCGGGGTCAGGCGGGATATGCAGAACTTCTCCCCGGCAGGGGGTCTTCGGGATATGGTGAAGTTCCCCTTCTCGTCCATCAGGAACCACCGGAAGAAGAGCCGGCAGGGAGAAGAAACGGTCGAGGAGGGGGAGGGGCAGAACCCATAGCCTCCGGTCCGGGGGGCAGGAGCACGGCAACCGATCTTCTTATTCCGGCCGTGCTCCGGCTCTCCCCGGCGACGGCTGCTGCTGGCTGACGCAGTGGATCGCGCCGGAGCCCGCGACCATCGCCGTGCAGTCGATCCCGACGACCTTCCGGCCGGGGAAGGCCTGCCGGATCCGGGTTACGGCAACCCTGTCGTTCGGGTGCCCGAAGACCGGCACCAGCACGACGGTGTTTCCTATGTAGAAGTTCGCGTAACTCGCCGGCAGCCTCTCCGCGCCCCCGACCCTCCCCGGCATGGGAAGGGGAATGACCGTTAAGGGGTTGCCGTCCTGGTCGGTCGATGCCACAAGGATCTCGTAGTTCTCCTGCAGGGCGGCGTAATTCTCGTCGTCCTCGTTCTCCTCGACCGCGCAGAGGACCGTCGTCGGATTCACGAACCGGGCGATATCGTCGATGTGGCCGTCGGTATCGTCGCCGGCGATACCCTGCTTCAGCCAGATGACGTGGCCGGCGCCGAGGTAGCCCTCCAGATAGGCTTCGAGATCCTCACGGGTGAGGTGCGGGTTCCGGTTCGGGTTCAGGAGGCAGGCCTCCGTCGTGATCACCGTGCCGCACCCGTTCACCTCGATGGAGCCGCCCTCGAGGACGATCCCGGGGGTGAAGAGGGGGAGTCCCATCTCGCGGTTCATGACGAGCGGGATCCCGGTATCCTCCACCAGTTCGGGGTACTTCCCCCCCCAGGCGTTGAACGTCCAGTTCACCATCGCGAGGTCCCCGGACTTTTTGTTCAGAAGGAACGTCGGCCCGTAGTCCCGGAACCAGACATCGGCGTAATCAACAAGATGGAACCGGACGCCGGACGTATCGACGCCCTCCTCCTCCAGCATCGCCTCGACGCGGGTGCGCATCTTCTTGCCGGTGACGAGGAGGTTGACGGTCTCGGAACCCTGAAGCGCCGCGATGATCGTGACGTAGGCCCGCTCCGCGCCGGCAAGGTCGGGGAACGTCTCGCGGTCGTGGGGCCAGGAGAGCCAGACGGCGTCGTGCGGCTCCCACTCCGCCGGCATGCGGTAGCCGGAGGCTGCAGGGGCCACGCCCGGCAGGAGCTTCCGGACGAGCGGCCGGTAGGTCTCCGGCCGCCGGTTCCGGAGGAACCCCCACCCTTCCCGGACGGCTTCGTTTCCTGCAAGGTCGACCTCAACGACGAGGACCTCTTCGCCGGTTTCGCTTGCCCGGGCGATGACGTTTCCGAACGCGTCGGCGACGAACGAACTCCCGAAGAACCGGATATCCCCCTCGCTCCCCACCCGGTTGACGGCGGCGACGTGGACGCTGCTTGCTATCGCATGGCCGCGCTGCACCGTCTCCCACGCCTCGCGCCAGTCGCCCTCGGGCGGCTCTTCGCCCACAATCTTCCCGATGGCGGTCGGGTAGAAGATGATCTCTGCCCCCATGAGCGCAACCGCCCGTGCGGCCTCCGGGAACCATTGGTCGTAGCAGATGAGCACGGCGATCTTGCCGTACCGGGTGTCGTAGACCCGGTAGCGGTCGCCGGGCTGAAAGTAGTCCTTCTCGTAGAAGAGCGGGTCGTAGGGGACGTGCACCTTCCGGTAGGAAGGGAGGAGCCGACCGTCAACATCGATCACCACGGCGGTGTTGTAGTACTCGCCCGTCTCAGTCCGCTCGTAGACCGGCACGACGATCACGACACCGTGCTCCCGGGCAAGCGCCGCGAAGGCCTCGGTCGACGGCCCCGGGATCGTCTCGGCGTAGCGGGAAGCGTCTCTCCCCTCGTACTGCGGGAAGTAGGGGACACGGTAGAGTTCCTGCAGGCAGAGGATCCGCGCACCCCTCGTGATCGCCGCTCTCGCCGCTTCAAGGGTGCGTTCCAGGTTGCGGTCGGGGTCCTCGCTCACCGCCGTCTGGATGAGGCCGATCGTTTGCGTGCTCATCTCCATCATCTCTCCGTATCGGTAGGGCACTCCAGCGTTTTATATCAACCGCCGGGCCATACCGTTATCCCCGTCCGTCTCCAATATCCGGGAGGAATGGAGTTTGCGACGACTCTTCTCATCGCCGTCGGGCTTGCGATGGATGCATTTGCGGTCTCGATCAGCGGTGGCGCCGGCCTGCGGGAGGAGCGGCTCCGGTGGGCGCTCATCATCGGAGCGCTCTTCGGCGGGTTCCAGGCGGGAATGCCGGTGCTCGGGTGGCTCGGGGGGATGGGGCTCGCCTCGTTCGTCGGGACTTACGGCCCCTGGATCGCCTTCCTGCTGCTCGTCCTGATCGGCGGGAAGATGATCGCCGAGGCGGTGCGTGGGGACGGCGAGAGCGTCCGGTTCGAGAGCGGGACGGCCACCCTTCTGGTGCTCGCCGTCGCAACAAGTATCGACGCCCTCGCCGTCGGCGTCTCGTTTGCCGTGCTGGATACCCCGATCGTTCTGCCCGCAATCATGATCGGTGTCGTCACCTTCGCCTTCTCCGCCGCAGGCGTGTTCCTCGGGAGCGCGTTCGGCCATATCATGGGGGAGAAGGCCGGCATCGTCGGTGGTATAATCCTTGTCGCGATCGGTCTACGGATCCTGCTCGAACACCTCTTCTTCTAAACCTCAGGCGGTCTCGTCGAGGATCCGCCGCATATCGAGGACGAGGTTTTTGCTCTCGGAGTCGAGCGCGACGAGCCGGAGATCCTGTGCCGACGTAACGCCGATCCCGAGCTCCGCAGCCCTGGCGATGGTATCCATTGCAAATATCCGGCCCTGCATCACCTCCGGCGTCGAACCGTAGTGCCGGAGAAGCGCGATACCGGCGGCGTCGAGGGCGACCCGGTCGGTGCTCGCGAGGATGACGTTCGGGGCGATACGGTTGCCCCGCTCGGGCCCCCCGGTCGAGAACCCCTCCGTCGCGTCCATGATGGCGACGCCGCAGGGGAGGAAACCGTTGATCTCGGCGACCATCCTCCTCTGGTGCGGCGACGAATGCAGCTCCGCCATGTAGTTGTAGCCGTCCCCCGGGTCCTTCTCCGCCACCGCTCCGACCATATTCTTCAGGGAAAGGGAGACGTGGCCGCCGAACCGGTGCGTCTTCAGGCAGCAGGTCTGGACCACTGCATCGGCCTCCCGGAAGAGCCGGGCGACCAGGAACCCGCGCTCCCAGTGAAGGCCGTCCGGCGGGATCGCCTCCCATCCCTCCGATGGAAGCAAATCGAGCACCACCGCCTCCGCACCCACCCGGGCCGCTACAGCGGCGGCGCCCCGGTTCTTCAGCACCCGGGCGGTCTCCCCCATCCCGCTCCGCTCGCCGAGCACGAACGACCGGGCGCCGGCGTCGCGGACCTGCGAAAGGATCGCCTCCAGCATATCGGGATGGGTCGTCGCGGGGAACGGATCGTCGCTGTTGAAGTTCGCCTTGACCGCAACGGCCTTTCCGTCGAGGGAGGAGAGACCGATCTCGCGCCAGAGCGCCTCGACGGCACGGTGGCGATCGGATGCATTGATGACGTAGACTTCTGATGCCGCGGGGGATGCCATGCGCGCAAAGTGCCACGACAACCTATAAAAATTCTATGTCGATGGCCCGGATCGAGATAACACGGTTGATTTGTTAGCATCCGTGTTTGCAGGAGACAGGGATCGCGGCAGGTTCCGGCCCCGTGAGCAGGCGGATCCACGCGCCACATTCGACACGTATAAGAGCACCCCGAGCGCAATACGTAATAAACCTCACGAAAATCGTAGAGATCGCGCATCTCGCGTGGAATGCTTCCGGAAGGCACGAAGCCCCGCGCCCGGTGTCTCTGGAAGAGTAAGAGGTATGAGGCCAGTATAAACATGACTTCCAGAATGCATACCCCCCACACCACCTGTCCCAGCTGCCATGAAGAGGTCTTCCTGGACGAACTCGTGGGTGGGCGCTGCCCCCTCTGCGGGTACTCCCTCGATGAAGACGACGGAACGTGCAGCGAATATGAGGAGACCATAGAGCGCTCCGACCTCGGGTGGATGATCTTCCAATTTTATGTCTTCAAGCGATTCTGCAGTGAGGGAGCAAACCCCCTCCAGGTCATGCAGATCCTCTCCCGGTACGAGGAGCTCACCCAGTGCAATCCCGCCGACGCGGAGAAGATGCAGTTCACTCTGGAAGTTCCGATGAGCCGCTGGGAACGGCTGCTCCCGAAGAGATGTGAAAAGTGCGGGAGAATATTCATCCTGGGCGGGAAAGCCGTAATCTCGGGAGACCTCGCGGCCCCCGAACACGTAAAAACGTATACCTGCCCGTCCTGCTGATCAGTAGGTCCGGGCAACCAGGGCGGACGTGCCTTCGCCTTTACAGGCGATGCACGGGCCGTCCGAGACGGCGATCAGGTCTGAGCGGATCTCGGAACCGAGGACGCTTGCATCCACCGCCGCCTCAATCTTTTCTGCGCACTCCTGCGACCCGCACCAGTGGACGACCGCAACCCCGGTCTTCACCGCTTCAGCGGCCTCCTCGAGCGTCGCGGCAGCGGTTATCCGCTCGGCCATCGCCTGCTTCGCCGCCTGCGAGAGAGCCTCCCCGAACGCTCTAAGGACGGAGTTGATCCCTTCGACGACGCCCCGGCGGTCGAGCGTGGTCTTTTTGCCCGTGCGGGTGACGGCGACGACCGTGTTCGCGTCGATGTCCCGCGGCCCGACCTCGACCCGGAGCGGGACGCCGCGCATCTCCCAGTGGTAGTACTTCGCGCCCGGCCGCATATCCCGGGCATCGAGCTTCACGGCGAACCCGGCGTCGCGGAGCTCCGTTTCAAGCGCCGCGGCCGACGCAAGCACCTCGTCGCGCCGTTTCCCGACGATGATCGGCACGATGACGATCTCGATCGGTGCAACATCCGGCGGCAGCACAAGCCCTTTGTCGTCGCCGTGGACGCTTATCGTGGCCGCAATCGACCGCTCGGAGATGCCGTAGCAGGTCTGGTAAGCGTACTGCCGTTCCCCGTTCGCGTCTTCATAGGTAATGTCGTAGGTGCGGGAGAAGTGGTCGCCGAGCATATGCGCCGTCCCGATCTGGAGGGTCTTCCCATCAGGCATGATGGTGTCGACCGCGATGGTGTAGTCGGCGCCGGGGAACTTGTCCCAGGCCGGGCGGCGCGAGATGATCACCGGGACGCGGAGGTTTTCGTAGAACTCCCGGTAGAGGCCGAGCGCGACCTCGACCTGCGCCTCCGCCTCCTCCCGCGTCGCGTGGACGGTATGCGCCTCTTTAAACGACGTGATCTCCCGGAGACGGATGAGCGGGCGGGTATGCTTCGTCTCGTAGCGGAACGTATTGACGATCTGGTAGAGTTTCAGGGGCAGATCCGTGTGCGACCGGATCCAGAGGGAGTACATCGGGTAGATGGCGGTCTCGCTCGTCGGGCGGAGGGCGAGCGGCACATCGAGCTCGTTCGTGCCGCCGTGGGTGACCCAGTAGACCTCGTCCTCGAAGCCCTTGATGTGCTCGGCCTCCTTCATGAACTCGGTCTTCGGGATGAGGAGCGGGAACATCGTCTCGGCGTGGTCGCGGTCCATCAGGTCGCGGAGTATCCCGTACGCACGCTTCCGGATGCCGAACCCGTGGGGGTACCAGACGTACAGCCCCTTGACCGGGTAGCGGACGTCCATGATCTCGGCTCGCCAGAGAATCTCGTTGTACCACTCGGAAAAGTTCTCTTTCCGGGGAAGTGCTCCTGTATCTTCGTCCATCCGACTCGTACCTCAAAACCTGTTGATTAAGCTATCATACCTAGGATCGCCGGCGTAATAAATGCCTCTACGACCGCGGCGACCGCGATGAGCGGGACGACCAGCCGGAGAAAGAGCCGGGCGAGAGGCCGGGCTTCCGCGGCCGCATCGGCCGTGCCGTGCCATTCGTCGATGAGCCCCCTCCCGAGGAGGAGACCGAGGCCTCCCGCGATGAGGAAGGCCGGGATCTCGAAGATGCCGTGGGGGACGAGCGCCGCCGCAATGAAGAGCATGCCCTGCTGCTGCCGCACGAGTTCCGCTATCGCGCCGATCAGAAGGCCGTTGACCGAGAGGATCAGCATCGTGACCACCCCGAGAGAGGCTCCCCCGAGGAAGAGGAGGAGGCAGGCGACGAGGTTGTTCAGGAAGAGTTTCCCCGCAAGGACCGCCGGGGGGTCGGAGAGGAGATCGCCTACCACCTGCTCGGCAAAGAGGGCCGCGGCCTGTGCACCGATCTCCGGGTCGCGGGCCACGGCAGCGACGCCGATGGCGATCGCGACGGCGAAGAAGATGGTCGCGAGGCCTGTTGACCGGGCAAGCGACGTCTCAGACATAGAGCACCATCCGTACCATGTCGCGGATCCCCGGCGCCATCCCGACGACGATCATGGCGAGCAGGATGAGATGCCAGAGACCGGGGCTTCCTTCGCGCCGGTACATCTCGAGGATGTAGATGGCGGGGACGAGCACCGCGAGTTTCAGGAGGAACATCGAGAAGGCGGTTCCGGTCGCATCGATCAGGGCTCCGCCCACGACGTGCTGCTCGACGTAGTGGACGGGGTGGATATCGATCCCGTAACTCGTGGCGCTCGCGTCCAGCATATGGCCGAAGATGAGGAGTTTGTAGAGGATGTTCGAGGCGTAATCCCACTTCAGCACGTAGACGAGAAATCCCCAGAGGGCGAGCGACGTAACGGAGGCGAGTGCCAGGATGACCGCGAGGACGTCGAGCGCGATCGTCGTCTCGGTGAGGCCGAACCAGACGAGCGCCGCTATGGCGAGAAGACAGGCGACGACCCCCGCACCGCCGTAGAAGCGGCTGTAGCGGGCGACGAGGCCGGCATTCTCCGCAAGTTTCCCGGCAAAGAGAGATAGTATCGCAATACCGAAGATCGTAAAGAAGATCAGGGGCGTGATCAGGAGGAAACGGAAGTCGGAGGTTATCATCCCGGTATCCTCGACGACCCGGAGAAGTCCCCCGAGGACGACGAACGGCATGGTTGCAAGCACCAGTTCCTCGTCGACGGCGATCCCGTACCGCCTGAGACCCCGATAGACGATATAGACCGCTACAATGAGGATCAGGGCATAGGTCAACGTATCGACAAGCGTATACGCCCCGCCGTAACGGATAGGATCGATGTAGTATTTGTAGAGGAACTCCCTAATCATTGTTGATCTAAATGAGCGCAGACCGCATAAACCTACTCAGAACCAAGGTCTTCGACAAGTCGAAGTGGATGCAGCTCCCCCGCGACGTCGTCATCGGCCACGACGTCATCGAGCAGATCCCGGCTGTCTGCGAAGACCTTGCCCTCGGCGACTCTGTGCTCATCGTATCGGGAGAGAGGACACGGGACGTCGCCGGAAAGAGGGTCGAAGCGCTCCTCTCCGGCTCCTACGACGTGGCGACGTTCGCCGCAGGCGAGGACGATCCCATCGAGACGATCAGGAAGGCCGAGGCGGCGGCGGCAACGACGGGGTTCGTCGTCGGCGTCGGCGGCGGCCGGATCATCGATATCGCGAAGATCGCCTCCTATAACACCGACCGCCACTTCATCAGCATCCCCACCGCCGCGTCGCACGACGGGATCGCCTCGTCGCGTGCCTCGGTGCCGACCGCCGACGGGAACGTCTCGCTCGCGGCCGAGCCCCCCATCGCCGTCGTCGCCGACACCGCCGTCATCGCGTCGGCGCCCCACCGGCTGCTGGCGTCCGGGTGTGCGGACATCATCGCGAACTACACCGCGATCCTCGACTGGGAACTCTCCCACCGTCTCCGGTGCGAACCGCTCTCGGAGTACGCGCTGACCCTCTCCCGGATGACCGCCGAGATCCTCTTTAAGAACGCCGACCTCATCAAACCACACTCCGAGGAGGGTGCCTGGCTCGTGACGAAGGCGCTGGTCTCTTCAGGCGTCGCGATGAGCATCGCGGGGTCGTCCCGGCCCGGGAGCGGCGGCGAGCACAAGTTCTCCCATGCGCTCGAGCGGCTCGCGCCGGGGAAGGGCCTCCACGGGGAGAAGTGCGGCATCGGGGCGATCATCACGATGTACCTCCATGGCGGGGACTGGGAAGGGATCCGCGACTCGCTCAAGAAGATCGGCGCACCGACGACCCCGGCCGAGATCGGGGTCGACGACGAGACGGCGGTTGCGGCGCTGCTTGCCGCACGGACGATCCGGCCGGAACGGTTCACCATACTGGATATGGGACTGACCGAGGAGTCGGCACGGGATCTCGTGAAGATGCTCTACCGGGAGTGAGGAGGGATGGTGAACGTGAAGACAAAGGTGACGTTGATCGGGGCGAAACTCGCGAAGCAGGGGCTTGATTTCGTCTACGAGGGCGATTCGTGCACGGAGTGCGAGAAATGCAGGGTCCGTAAGGCCTGCCACAACCTGCAGCGAGGCAGGAAGTACCGCGTCGCCGCCGTCCGCACGAACACCCGCCACGACTGCCCTGTCCACCACGAGGCGGTGATCGCGGTCGACGTCATGGAGGCCCCCGTCATCGCGCTGATCGGTGCCGATATGGCGATAGCAAACTCGAAGGTCAGTTACGAGTTCTCCTGTCCGAGAATCGGGTGCCGGAGTTACCCGCTCTGCCGTCCCGACGGCGTCATCGAGGGGGAGAAGTACGTCGTCGGGGAGGTTCTCGGCAACGCCCCCGACGTCTGCGAGCGCGGCCGGGCGCTGAAACTGGTGGAACTCCGGCCGATCTGAGGCCGGGGCATATTTTTCGCTCAGGAGCGGATGCGTCGACCCATCGCGGGGAGACCAATCGTGAGAGTCAGCGGTTGCAAGCCACGGCTTTCGAGGGGATATCGCCATGCACTGCCCCCGCCCCTCGGGCGGGCCGAAGGCCGGGCGGGGTGGGGGTTACAAGCGCACGGCTAGAGCTCCTGTCAATCCCGCCCCGCATGACATAGTCCCGCTATCCACTGCGCCGGGATGTTTCCCCGTTGAATGGCTAGAGAACCATCAGGTTCCCCGAGCCCTACGCCCGGCTCGCCGCACAGAGCCGCCGGGCGAGATCGATGATCTCCTCCCGGTCGCGGAGCGCGGCGAGCCACGAAGGAGGGATCGCTTCGCACCCGTACCGCGCCCCGGCGAGTCCGCCGACGATCGCGCCGACGGTATCGGCGTCGCCCCCGAGGTTGACCGCCGTGACCACCGCTTCGCGGAAGGAGACGGCATCCATGAAGACCCTGACGGCGCAGTGGGTGCAGAGGACGGCATCGAGCGACGGTTCCGGCGGATACGCCCGGTAATCCTCAAGGAGCCCGAGGAGTTCCCGGTCCTTGCAGGCGGCAAGCGCCCGGGCGAAGGCCACAGGAACCTCTTCTCCCCGGCAGATCCCGCTGACCATCCGGTTGACGAAC
>JAQVVW010000311.1 GCA_028698765.1 Methanoculleus sp.
GGTGCCGAATCGCCGCTCTGACCGCGCCCACGCCGGTCGACGGCGTACACGGTGAATGTCTGCTCAAGCATCGGGAGGATACGCCCCCAGCGCGTGTGGTCTGCGGTCGTGCCATGCACCAGGACCAGAGCCGGCCCGGTCCCGCTTCGCTCGTAGGCGATGAGCGTCCCATCGTTCGACCTGACTGTATCCATACGTGTCTCCTTACCCTGAGGGCTAACTCAGGCAACGGGTGCGGTTGGATCTGTTCCTCCTGATAAAACCCTTGCCACCGGGGGAGATACCCCCGAATCTCCGTCGGTCTGCTCACCTGAGAAGAGGGCAGAGGGGATACCTCTGCCAGATCCTTCATCGGCATCCTGTACTTACGGTTTCAACGGGGTGACGTAAGCCGCTCCCGCCGTTGAATCGGCGGTGTGCGCCCCGGTCACCATGCGGTTGCCGAAGGCCGATAGCGAGTAGCCGAACTCATCGTCTGCCACCCCGTCGGACGCGGTGACCTTCCTAACCTCGGTCCATTGATTGCTCATCCGGCGGAAGAGGTAGATCGCACCCGTATCGGCACCGTCTTCGGTGTCGGCCCGGTTGGCACCCACCGCAATGACATCCCCGGCGAGGGCTATCGCCTGGCCGAGCTGGTCGCCGGCCCTCGCGTCGCCTGCGGTCAGTTCGGTTACCAGGTCGACGGAGTTTCCGTGCAGGGAGAAGACATAGGCCGCACCCGCATCTTTTGCCCCGGGAAGATCCGCTCTCCGGGCGCCGACCGTAATCGTGTCCCCGGCCATCGCAACCGTGAACCCGAAGTTGTCATCCGCTTTCCCATCCGGTGGCGCTACCTTTGCGATCTCGTTCCATCCGCCCGGAGATTCGCGGAAGAGGTAGATGGCGCCAGCGCCATCGGGGTCGGCGTTGCGGGCGCCCACCACGATCAGGCCTCCCTGGACGGCCACCGACTGGCCGAAGTACGCTCCCGGCGCCGGGTCTCCGGCAGTGATCTTTGCCGTGTTCGTCCATTCGCCGCCACGACAGGTGAAGACGTACGCAGCACCCACATCGGCAGCGTTGAGGTTCTCCTTCCTGGCCGTCACCACGAGGAGGTTGCCCTGGACAGCGAGAGCACGGCCGAAGTTATCCTCGTCGGCCGGCTCGGGGGAGACGATCTTGTCCTCGAAGTGCCACGAGCCCTGGTACTTCTTGAAGACGTACACGGCCCCGGCCTTCGCGAGATCGCCGACCTGCGCGAACCGGGCTCCGACGATCACCGTGTTGCCCTGGATCGCGACGGCCCGCCCGAACTCAGCCCCGTCGGTTGCGTCAGGGGCGACGAGTTTCGCCTCCGGGGCATACCCCTGTCCCTGACGCTTGAAGAGATAGACGGCGCCGGCGTTGCTTACCGAATTGGCATCCGCCCCCCCGGCGCCCACCGCCACGAGATTTCCGTCCATAGCCACGGACCGTCCGAACTCCGCTGCATCGGTCGGATCGTCGGCGGCCAGCCTGAACTCCGCAGCCTGTCCCGCGGTGGACACCGGCTTTTCTCCGCTCACGATCCCGACGCCCACCGCGAGGAATGCAATGAGCATTACCATTAATAGACGATTCTTAAACGGATTCATAACTCAGCCTCCCTTCCTATGGGCTGGTTGCGGAATTCTCAGGCCGATATAAATATTTTGTCTATCCGGGCCGTGTTAATCACTGTTGGTGTACCTGCCGGAGAGTCAGGACGGGCTCTCTGGATCCAGGTCCGGGAATCCTGCCGTGCGGGGCTGTGTGACCGGGGGTTGTCTCCCGCGAACCAGACCTCAGTCGGTCTCTTCCCGGGTCTCCCTGGCCCGCCGCCCGAAGACGATCGCGAGCAGTGGAAATACGATCAGGCTGACCCCGACGTAGCCCAGGATGCCGATGTTCCGGATACCCATATCGGAAAGCGCCACGCCGATCAACCCCGCGAGGCTCTGGATACCGCCGATGACCATAAGGATCCGGAGCGTCCTCTCCAGGCGATCTCTCCGGAAGACCGGCGCGGCAAAGAGCATCGAGAGGGCAAAGAAGAAGTCCCACGCGAGGATATCGAGGGCATACACGACAGACGGCCACTCGAAGGAGAAGAAGAACGAAGCCCACGGGAACCCCGCGGACGCTGCCTCGCGGCTTACTGTGAGGATGACGAAGTGGACGCTCGAGGTGATCCCCGCCATAATGACCATGAACGCCAGCGCCGTAAGGCTGTACGCCCTGGCCCCGGGAGAGGCATAGGCGTGAACCGCAACCATGACGATGACCATCAGCGGTGCCATCACGATGATGAGCAGTTCCAGCAGAGCGAAGTACGGATCGCCGATCGGGTCTGTTGGAGACTCGAGCGAGAGGAGCCCGAGGACCAGCGTAACCGCGTATGCGACGAGAAGGAAGAAGACGGCCCAGGCTGCGGTTTTTCCGAGTCGGCGGTGGTGCCGGGTGAAATCTTCGTGTGCCATCATTCGCCTCCTTTGCTGCCCTGTCGGCCGTGGGGGGATCGGGTGCCCTTTAGGAGGGCCTGCCTGTTCTACGTTGCGGTGCTCACGGGTGAGGCGGGTCCGTGTAAGTCTACGCAGGTTGACTTAGAGGAGGGGTGTCGGTGCTACGTCAACATGAGTTGACGTAGCCGTTCCTGCGGTATCTCAAGAACCAATATGTTGGAAGTCCATACTCATTGTTCGTGAAGAAGTACAGCAGAGAGGATCAGATGACAATGGCGACCTGGGCCGCGGACTGCGCCGAACGGGTGCTTCCACTCTTTGAGGAGGTATACCCGGAGGACGACCGGCCGCGAAGCGCTATCGAGGCGTGCCGGGCCTGGGTCAGGACAGGCGTGTTCAGGATGGCTGAC
>JAQVVW010000312.1 GCA_028698765.1 Methanoculleus sp.
CGACGATCATCCCCGGCCGGACGGCCTGCCTCGAGTGCATCTTCCCGGAGGCGCCGCCGGCCGAGGTCTTCCCGGTCGTCGGGACGACCCCGGGGGTGATCGGCCTCATCCAGGCGAACGAGGCGATCAAGTATCTCCTCGGTAAGGAGGACCTCCTCGCCAACCGGCTTCTCCTCTGGGATGGGCTGGCGACGACGCTTGAGACATACACCGTCGAGCGGCGGCCGGACTGCCCCGCCTGCTCTCCGGGGGTGAGACCGTGAAGGTTCGGGTAAAGGCGTTCGCCCGGTTCCGGGAGATCCTCGGGAGCGACCTCGCGATCGAGGTCCCCGACGGGGCTCCGATGGCGACGGTCCTCTCCGTGCTCCGGGACCGTGCCGGGGACGAGAGCGGCATCATCTTCGATGAGGGCGGGGCGCTCCGGACGCACGTCATCCTGATGCACAACGGCAAACGGGTGAAAAGAAGCGACCTCGATACGCTCGTCCTTGCGGACGGCGACGAGGTTGCCGTCTTCCCGCCGGTGGCGGGCGGATAAGGGGACGTAGGGGTATGAACGATGACCTGAAGACTGCCGTCCTTCTCCGCTGCCGGAAGATGGAGATCCCGCTCGTCGGGGTCGCGAGCACCGACCGGTGGGAGAACCCGCCGTTTTTGCCCTGGATGCCGGAGGAGTTCTACCCGCAGTCGATCTTCCCCGAAGCACGGTCGGTGATCGTCATCGGTCTTCCCGTCCACCTCCCGGTACTCGAGACCTCCCCCTCGATCTACTACCACGAGCTCTATAAGACCGTCAACACCCTGCTCGACCAGTACACCTACCGGCTCGCCTCGTTCCTCAACGACTGCGGCTTCCCTTCGGTCTTCGTCCCCCGCGACGGCTACGGGTCCATCGAGGTGCTCCAGAAGAATCCCGTCGCCTTCTTCTCGCACCGCCACGCCGCCCTCCTCGCGGGGCTCGGGAGATTCGGTGTCAACAACACCCTCCTCACCCCGGAGTACGGCCCCCGGGTCCGGTTCGGCTCGGTCTTCACCGCCGCGGACCTCCCGCCTGATCCCCTGCTCGCAGACGATCTCTGCACCCGGTGCATGCTCTGCGTCGACGCCTGCCCCGCCGGCGCGCTCAATGGTGGGGATTATCCCGGGGGCCTCACCGACAAGGCGGCCTGCGCGCGAAACAGCGCCGACCTCGCCCGTCGGCACATCTCCCCCTGCGGGATCTGCATCAAGGTCTGCCCGGTGGGGAAGGACCGGCGGCATTACGGCCGGGGCGCCCCCGCCGGCGGCGAAGACCCGCGCCGTCGTCGGGCCCGGGAACATGTGCAGGGTTATGGCGGGCTGTAGGCCTGCCCGCCGAAAAAAGGTTATTCTCTCTTCATCCCGCCCATCAACCGGTCCATCATCTCCGGCGCCCGGTCCCGGAGGCCGAGCCCGACGATGATGGCGATCGCCGCACCGAGGCCGAGCCCAACGCCCCAGGCTATCGGGACGACGAAGACGTAGATGATCGAGAGGTCGAGCAGGAGCTGCTGGAGTGCGAGGATGGCGACGACGAAGTAGAGGAACGCCCGCAGCAGCATCGCGATCAGCCCGAAGCCCTGGATACTCTGCACCTCCCCAATGTTCTGGAAGATGTCCAGCAGCCAGTCGATCAGGATGATCCCGATGACGAGGATCAGGATGAACGCGACGATGTTCGGAATGTAAGCCAGGATGGCCGCGACCGCCGCTGTCAGGGCCGGGATCTGCAGGACGCTGACCGCCGTGAGGATTGCGATGAGGTAGATGAACCAGCGGACGATAAGGTCGAAGAGGCGGCTTATGTTCATCGTGGATCGTTCGATCTGCTGGCCGGCCGATGTCTTCCGGAGTGCGTCGTCGACACCGAGCCTGTCGAGGACTTCGGCAACGACCCTGCCGAGGATGCGCCCGAGGATCCAGCCGATAATGAGGATAATGATTGCTGCAATGAGATTCGGCAGAAATAGAATGACGTTACGGGCCAGTTCTTCAACCGGCTCAAATGGCGCCAATACCTGCGCCGTGAGGTCTCCATTTGCCACGGTATATCACCGGGGGAAGGATATAGGAGGTACTATATAAATCTTAATACGCCCGCTGTCCGGGGAGCGCGGGAAGACCGCTGCCGGGAGCGTGCGAACGTCAGCAAGGTTGAGCACCCCTGAGTGCGCCGGGCTGGAGTTTGAGCACCGCCGGGTCCGAAGTGCGACGAATCAAAAAAAAGGTGGCGGGGAGGTTACTCTGTCATTCCGGCCGCCGCTATGGCCCGGGAACGGCCGCTGAGGCGGTACGTCAGCGCGAGGACCGCCGGCATGACGACGATTGCGCCCACGAGCGAGAACCCTACTGATATGACCGTCACGATCCCGAAGTTGCTGATGATGTTGAAGGTCGAGAAGGTGAGCGCCGAGAACCCGAAGACCGTCGTCAACCCGGAGACCGTGATGGCCGTCCCGATCTTCTGGACGGCGGTCTGGACGGCGTCGAGGAACTCCATGCCCCGGGCGAGTTCCTCCTCGCACCGCTCCATGATCAGGATGGTGTACTCGGACGCGACGCCGATCGTCATCGACCCGAGGACGGCCGTCAACGGCGTGTAGTCCAGGCCGAGGAGGTACATGATCGCACCGTTCCACCCCACGATGAAGACGATCGGGATGACCGGCGAGATGGCCGAGAACTTCCGGTAGACGAGAACCAGGAACCCGAAGATGAAGGCAAATCCGAGCACGGTCATATACACCCTGGACTCATCGATGTCGTCCATGACGGCGGCGAACATCTCCATGCTGCCGGTGATCTTTACCGTCACGCCGGCCGGCGGGTTGTTCCATGCGACGTCGCCCTGTA